>NZ_JALFIA010000020.1:0-43008 GCF_022776125.1 Hallerella sp.
TGTCACATAAAAAACTGCGGTATGAGAGTTACGAAATACTAGAGGGAGTCGCCTTTCCAAAAATGGACTTGCACTTGTATGCATCCGGAAAAGACGGGTATATTTTTATGCCCACCGATGCAAAGCGTGTTAATTTGTACAGCGATATTCATTGCCGGCCTTTGAAGCCCACAGGTTCCCCAGTTCAATTTTCTTCGCGGCATCATCGAAGGATTCCAAGACGCGCTCAATGTATATCTTGATTTCCTGGTCGGGAATGGGGTACATATTTCCGACAAGCCCCACTCACAATTCGGCGCATTTTTTGCGTTTACTTTCGACATCCTTGAAATAAAAAGGGAAACTTCAAGGAAGATTCTCTCTCCTATTTTATTATGTTCGTTAGGATGGGTATCTACGTCAATCCGAACAATGCAAATTTTCAAAGGAGCTTGAACAGTCCGCTCTAGGCGGACAGATGACGACATCATTCCGACTGCCATGTTCAAAAATGCCGACCTCGCTCCAGCGATAGCCCTTGCCTACCTCACCGGGATTCTGCCCGTCGTGCGCGACAAGGTGCAGCCCAAACTGAACGTGTTCAAGGAATTCACCATGGCGGGTTCCGGGCGGTTGGCGGAGTTCGTGGGATTCTCCGCCGAAGAGACGAAGGCTCTTGGCGACGAGCACAGCATTGATTTCGAGAAATGCAGACGCTGCTACGATGGTTACAACATTGACGGCATTGAAATCTACAATCCAGTCAAGGAAGCAGTGGACGAAGGCATCATCGAAAATTGTAAGCTCGATTGGCGCACTGCGAGTTTCATGACCCGCGTAAAAAACAAAAATCGGTTACAGCTGTTTCCTTTTTAGCGTTTTATCTTGCCTTAAAGCTAACTCAAAGTCGTATATTAATAGCATGTACCAAGTATTAAACCAAATCCATTCCCCGGCAGACGTTAAAAAACTCAATCTGCAAGCCCTGACAACCCTCGCTAGCGACATCCGCGAAGCCCTGTTCAACCGACTGACCAAAATCGGCGGACACTGCGGTCCAAACCTAGGCTCCGTGGAGGCAGAAATCGCTCTGCACTACGTTTTTAACTCTCCCGTCGACAAGTTCGTCTTTGACGTTTCCCACCAGAGCTACACCCATAAAATGCTCACGGGCCGCAAGGCGGGTTACATCGACGATACGCGTTTTGGCGAAGATTCCGGATACACAAACCCGGATGAATCCGAGCACGACTTTTTTAACATCGGTCACACCTCGACCTCCATTTCGCTTGCCACGGGACTTGCTCGCGCCCGCGACCTGCTACACGGCAAAGAAAACATTATCGCATTCATCGGCGACGGCTCCTTGAGCGGCGGCGAAGCTCTCGAAGGCCTCGATTACGCAGGTTCGGAACTCGGTTCAAATTTGATCGTGATTGTAAACGATAACGAAATGGCAATTGCCGAAAACCATGGCGGCATTTACAAGAACCTAAAGGAACTCCGCGACACGAACGGCAAAGCGGAACACAACCTGTTCAAGGCTTTCGGGCTCGACTACGTGTACGAACCGAACGGCAACGACATTGCAAGCCTTGTGCGCGTTTTCGAATCTGTAAAAGATTCCTCGCACCCGGTGGTGGTGCACATCCACACGCAAAAGGGCAAGGGCTATACCCCCGCCGAAAGCGACAAGGAAACCTGGCACTGGCACCCGCCTTTTGACCGAGCAACCGGCAAGGCGACCGTAAACTGGGGCGGCGGCGAAAGCTATGAAGACCTCACAAGCAACTATCTGGTGCAAAAGGCAAAGAGCGACCCGAAGGTGCTCGTGATTTCCCCAGCGATGCCGATGGCATTGGGCCTTGGCCCGGAAAAGCGGCAAATGATCGGACCCGTGCAGTACACCGACTGCGGCATTGCCGAAGAACAGGCGATCGCCATGGCATCGGGTGCAGCCAAGCGCGGTGCAAAGCCTGTGGTAATTACGAACGCGACTTTTTTGCAGCGTACCTACGACCAGATGGCGCAAGATACGGCTCTGAACAACAGCGCGATTGCGGTGATTTTAAACTTCTCCGCATTCAACACCATGACCGACGTGACGCACCTCGGCATTTACATCAATTCCATTTATGGCAATATTCCAAATGTGCGAGTGCTTGCGCCCACGAACAAAGCGGAATACATGGCGATGATGGAATATGCGATTGACCAGAACGACCACCCGACGATTGTGCTCGTTCCGGGGAATGGCGTGGTGAACGACAGCCGCCCCGCCGACAAGGATTACACACAAGTGAAGTTCCGCGTGGAAGAACAAGGCTCCAAGGTGGCGATCATGGCTCTTGGCGATTTTTACCAGCGCGGCGAAGCTTTGTCGCGCCAGGTCGAAAAGGAACTTGGCTTTAAGCCGACCCTCGTGAATCCGCGCTTTGCAAGCGACATCGACTGCGAAACCCTGGAAAGGTTAAAGGAAAATCACCAGCTGGTGGTGACCCTTGAAGACGGCATTGTGCAGGGTGGCTTTGGCGAAAAGATTGCCGCGTTCTACGGAGATAGCTCCATGAAGGTTCAGGTTTACGGGCTTGAAAAGAAGTTCTACGACCGCTACAACCCCGAGGAACTCCTCGCAAACCTCGGGATGACTACCGATGCGATGACCCAGAAGATTGCCACGACCCTCCGGGTCTCGCAATGACAATGTAACAAGCCTCGTAGTGGCATGTTGTCGAGTGTCATTGCGAGGGACTTTGTCCCGAAACAATCTCCTTCACAAAAAAAGACCCGCAACGCGGGTCTTTTTCATAATCCTAACCGAGAATTACTTCGCCTTGCCAAAAATCACAACGCTGTTGTGACCGCCAAATCCGAAGCTGTTGGACATCGCATAGTCGAACTTGTGATCGACAGAGCCGTCCTTGCAGACGTCGAGCTTGATCGCCGGATCCTGTTCTTCGATGTTGATGGAACCATGCACCTTCTGGTCGATGAGAGACTTGATGGTGATGATGCCTTCAATCGCGGAAGCAGCACCGAGCATGTGACCGATCATCCCCTTCGAAGAGTTGATTTTCAGGTTGGCCACGTCGCCCTTGTAAACGTCATAGATAGCGCCGCATTCTGCCACATCGCCGAGCGGAGTCGAAGTGCCGTGCGTGTTGATGTAGCCGACTTGCTGCGGTTCGAGCTTTGCATCGCGGAGAGCGGCTTCGATAGCGAGCTTCACACCTGCGCCGTCTTCACGCGGAGCGGTAATGTGGTGAGCGTCAGCGGACAAGCCTACACCTGCAATTGTTGCTAAGATTTTTGCTCCGCGCTTTTCAGCGTGGCTGCGGCTTTCGAGAACCATGATAGCAGAACCTTCGCCGATAACGAAGCCATCGCGGTTCTTGTCGAACGGACGGGAAGCATGAGCCGGATCGTCGTTACGACGGGAAAGAGCATGCATGTTGGCAAAGCCAGCGAGAGCGACAGGCGTCACCGCTTCTTCGGTACCACCAGCAATCATTACGTCAGCGCGACCGAGACGGATTTGGTCTGCAGCGGCGATCAAAGCATGGTTGGAGGAAGCGCAAGCAGAGGTCGTCACAAAATTCGGACCCATGAAGCCGAGACGGATGGAGATTTCACCCGTTGCCATGTTCGTAATGGACATCGGAATGAAAAACGGAGACACGCGACGCGGGCCCTTTGTAGCAAGAGCTGCAGAACCATCATAATAGATGTCCATGCCACCCATACCGGAAGCGACGATTACGCCAGCACGGGTCTTGTCCACCTGTTCAAGATTCAAACCAGAATCCTTGACAGCGTTCAAGGCTGCATAGACCGCATAACGGATGTTACGAGAATAGCGCTTCTGGTCTCGGGCGTTAAAATTTTCGGAATCGTCAAAGTCCTTTACTTCCGAAGCAAAATGCACTTCGTAGGCAGACGTATCCATCTTTTCGATATTCGAGATGCCGCACTTACCGGCGAGAAGATTCGCCCAAAGCGTATCCGGATCATTACCGAGCGACGAAACGCAGCCCATACCAGTAACAACAACTTCTTCCATTTTATTCCTTTTGTTTTCAGGTGATCCACCCCGAAAGGTGGCTGGATTTCATTAATAACGGCATAAATTTATAAATTTCGTATTAAATGACTATTCAAAATAGAACTGCACCGAATTTAGTTTGGATGGATCTCGAAATGTCGGGCTTAAATCCCGAACATGACGTTATCCTCGAAATCGCAACGATTGTCACAGACCCGAATTTAAAGATTTTGGGCGAAGGCCCCGTAATCGCCATCCACCAGCCGGAAAATGTCCTGAGTTCCATGGACGATTGGAACACAAGGCATCATACGCAGAGCGGACTGGTGGAGCGAGTCCGCCATTCCCAGTACGACCTCGCCTCCGCCGAAAAAGTGACCTTGGACTTCATCAAGCAGTTCACCGTCGGCCACGACAAGGACCACAGCGGCAACCTCCTTTGCGGAAATTCCATTACGCAGGACCGCAGGTTTCTGTACAAGTACATGCCGAAGATTTCAAGCTGGCTGAACTACCGTAACGTGGACGTATCCTCCATCAAGGAACTCGCCTTCCGCTGGTTCCCGGACCTGCCCGAATTCGAAAAACAGGAACGTCACCAAGCCCTTGACGACATACGCGAAAGCATCGCAGAGCTTGAATATTACAAGAAGACCATTTTCCATCTCGTTAAATAGAGAAGATGCTTGCCCAAAAGCCTCTACCCCCACTCATTCGACGTATCAACCGGGTTATTCTGATTGTTCTCGCCTTTTTGTGCGTTGTTCAATGTATCCGCTGCGCCCTGAGAGACAAAGACGAAGCGGACTCTTACAAAACCGACATTTCCGAAAACTCGGAAGCAGTCAAAGATTCCCTCCCCCAGCGCATCCTTCCCGACACGCTCGAACCGCAACATCTAGAACAAAACAACTTCCAGGCGATCAACCTCGACCACGTGTACGCCCAAAAGGATACAGGTCTTGCCCACACCCTCGACACCTACTTAAGACGCTATCACCCAAGGAACGCCCTTTACCTCGTCGTGGATGCGAAAACGAATGAAATCCTCGCCTGGGGAGAACGCAAGGACAGCGTCATCCAAAGCACACCGGATTACCTTTCCCGCGCGACATTCCCCGCCGCAAGCCTCGCCAAGACGATTACGGTCGCCGCCGCTTTCGACTCGAAGCGCTATTCGACCAACACGGAAGTACCGATGATCGGCAGCGCCCACACGCTCTACAAGCGACAGCTGAAAGTCCCCGAAAATTACCGCGGACCGACCGTTCCGCTGCATCTCGCCTTTGCCAAATCTTACAACCCGCCCATCGCGCTCATCGGCATGAACGTTGGTGCAAGCCGTCTAAAAAAAGCGGCGAGCAAATTCGGATTCAACCGCAACTATCCGCAAGGCGTTCCAAACCGTAGCAACTACAATCCTCCGGATACAGGTTACGGACTTGCCGAAGTCGCCTGCGGCTTTACACAGGAAACCACGATTTCCCCCTTGCAGGCAGCAGCCATGATGCGCGCCGTCGTCACCCGAAAAGCCCTTGAAATTCCCTGGGAAAAAAACGGGGCCAAGGGTTTCGCACCGACAAAACCGCTCCATCTCGGAATCGAAAAATTCAGCGACAACGCCTACCTCGGGCTTCGAAAAGCGCTGCATGCGACCGCGACCGAAGGCACGTCTAAAAAATACATGAGCTCGCGATTTATTTCCCGAAGCATCTATGACGACGTGGAAATCGGCGGAAAAACAGGCTCGCTCGACGGAAGTGACCCCGAAGGCCGCTACGACTGGTTCATGGGATTCGCCCAGAGCCGTTCCAATCCCGACAAGGCGATTGTCCTTGTCATTATGCAATCCCACGGCAAAATCCGGACACAAGCTTCGTCCATGATAGCATCACTCATCATCAACTATTGGGGAAAGAGAGAACTGAAATGACTCAAGCGACAGATTTGACATGGTGGAATCTTATCCCAACGCATTTTGACGGCATCGCACTCACGATTCCCGGTTTGAATTTCCCGGTGCATTGGTACGGGCTGATGTACCTGTTCGCCTTCTTCACCTGCTACATGATCATCTGGAAAACGAATGTCCGAGAGAACATCGGCATTCAAAAAGAACAGATGGACAGCTTTGTTACCTGGGTCATCGCAGGAATCCTGATCGGGGCGCGCCTCGGCTACGTACTCTTTTATAATCCGGCGCATTACATTGCAAACCCGCTTGAAATCATCACGCCTTTCCGCTACAGTGCAGAACACGGCTTTTACTTTGTCGGGATTTCGGGCATGTCGTATCACGGCGGACTTATCGGGGCGATTCTCTTTGGCATTCTCGGGATGCGAAAGAACAAACTTCCGGTTTGGGGAACCTTGAACCTCGGATTTCTCGCGGTACCGCTCGGCTACAGCTGGGGACGTTGGGGAAACTTTGTAAACGGTGAACTTTTCGGCGAAATCACGACAAGTCCTATCGGCATGATCTTTCCGGCGGCCGGAGATTTTCAGTTGCACCATCCGTCGCAGCTGTACGAAATGGTCTTCGAAGGGATCATCCTTTTTGGTATCCTCTTCTGGCTCAGCCATTACAAGCTTTTCAAAAAACAGATGTTTCCGCTTTACCTGATGGGCTATGGCATCTTCCGATTCTTCATTGAATTTTTCCGCCGACCGGACAACTTCCTCGGTCGCAACGATTTGATCGGGATGAGCCGAGGACAAACCCTTTGCCTTCTCATGACCCTTGCGGGTCTGATCCTTTTCATTTGGGAATACAAAAGAGAACGCCGAGCTTTAAAAGAATAACGGTGCGCCACGAGCACCGTACTCACACAATCGTTTTTCTCCGGAAGGTTCCTGTTTCCCTGCACAACGCGACTTGTATCGGGAAGACTCTTTTCCTAGAAACATTGCCAATGATCTAGCCCCCGAGTTATTCAAGCCCGGAATAATCAAATGATGCAAGCGCCAAATATAACCGCCTGACTTTCGAATCCATGCCTTTTTTTCTAAATTTGGGGCACTATGAGCAATCAGAATAACGATTTGTGGGTTGGAGTCGACGTTGGATCGACTACTGTCAAAATCGCCGTTGTAGATCCGGCCACTGAAAAACTGCTTCACTTTACTTACGAGCGCCATAATGCAATGCAGGCGCAGAAAGTACACGATGTGCTGGCTACAGCCCACGGTTTGTTCCCCGATAAGAACTTCCGTGTCGCCTTCTGCGGATCGGGCGGTCAGCCCTTTGCCGAAGCGACGCACGCCTTTTTTGTGCAAGAAGTCGTGGCGAACGCTCTCGCCGTGAGAACAACCCATCCGGAATCCCGAGTCGCCATCGAACTGGGTGGTCAGGACGCCAAGGTCGTGTTCTTCGAAAAAGACAAAGGTTCGGGCAAACTCATTGCGAGCGACATGCGTATGAACGGTGTCTGTGCTGGCGGTACCGGAGCTTTCATCGACCAGGTCGCAGGACTCCTCCGCATTAAGACGGAACAGTTTGAATCCTACGCAGCTCGTGGTAAAAAGGTTTATGAAATTTCTGGCCGTTGCGGCGTGTTCGCCAAAACGGACATTCAGCCGCTTTTGAACAACGGCGTTTCCAAGGAAGACGTCGCCCTTTCGAGCTTCCACGCGATTGCAAAGCAGACGATCGGCGGCCTTGCCCAGGGTATGGAAATCAAGCCGCCTGTGATTTTCGAAGGCGGACCTTTGACGTTTAACCCGACGCTTGTGCGCGCCTTTAAGGAGCGCCTTGGTATCTCGGACGAACAGGCGATCCGCCCGGAACACTCCGAAGTGCTCGTCGCCTACGGCGCCGCGCTTTCCGTCGGCAGCATGTTCGGTGACAAGGACTGCGGTTACCGCCGCGACGGTTCTCTCGACATGCTCGTCCACTTCAACGAGAAGCGTCTCGCCGCCCGTACCGACAAAAACGAGCCGTTCTTCAAAAACGAAGCAGAATACGAGCTCTTTAAGCAGAAGCACAAGCTCGCCGACAAGAACTACCCGCAGCCGCTCCCCGGCTCCGAAATCAACGCGTACCTCGGCATCGACGCCGGTTCGACGACTACAAAGTTTGTTCTGGTAAACGAAGAAGAAAAGGTCATCGACGGCTTCTACGCAAGTAACGAAGGCGAACCTCTCGCCGTGTTGAAGAAGGCTTTGAACGAACTCGCCGACCGCTATGAAGAATACGGTTGCAAGCTGAATATTCTGGGCGTCGGCACGACCGGCTACGGAGAACAGCTCTTTGCCAAGGCCGTCCACGCGGACTACCATACGGTCGAAACCGTGGCTCACGCCAACGCGGCCCAGCACCTCTGCCCCGAAGTTTCCTTCATTCTCGACATCGGCGGTCAAGACATGAAGGCGATTTCCGTCCACGACGGCGTCGTCACCGGTATCATTCTGAACGAAGCCTGCTCCTCGGGATGCGGATCGTTCATCGAAACCTATGCGAAGTCCCTCGGCGTTCCGCTCGAAATGATTGCGAAGCTCGCCTTCAACGCCAAGAATCCGTCGCAGCTCGGTTCCCGTTGCACCGTGTTCATGAACAGTTCCATCATCACGGAACAGCGTGACGGTAAGCAGCCGGAAGACATCATCGCCGGCATCTGCCGTTCGATTATTCAAAACGTTTTCACGAAGGTGATCCGTATCCGCAACCTAGAAACCCTCGGCAAGCATGTCGTCGTCCAGGGTGGCACCTTCAAAAACGACGCTGTACTCCGCGCGTTCGAGCAGCAGACGGGCATCACCCCGATCCGTCCGGAACGCCCGGGCGAAATGGGTGCTATCGGCGTTGCCCTTCTCACCAAAAAATTCATGGAAGAGAAGAAGAAGGAAGATCCGGACCACAAAACTTCCTTCATCGGCCTCGAAGCCGCGCGCAATTTGAGCTGGGACAACAAGCCCGGCATGATCTGCCAATACTGCACAAACCACTGCTCCCGTACCATCGTCACCTTCAGCGACGGCCAGAGCTTTGTGACCGGCAACCGCTGCGAACGCGGCGAAGTGACAGCAAACCCGGACGATCCGGCAACAAAAAAGCTCATCGCCGAAATCACAAAGAAGATGATGGCCGTGCCGGACATGGTCAAACGCACAAACCAGCTTTTGGTGAAGGACTACGCCCCGGCAAAGCTCCTTCCGCAAACCGGCAAGACGATCGGTATTCCGCGCGTTCTCGACTTCTGGTCGAGCCTGCCGTTCTGGAAGGCATTTTTCACCTCTCTCGGCTACACGGTCGTCATCAGTAAGCAGAGCGATTACAAGCTCTTTGAACGTGGCCTACAGAGCATCGCGAGCGACACGATCTGCTTCCCGGCAAAGCTTGTCCACGGCCACGTTCTGGACCTCGTCGACAAGAAGGTCGATTCCATCTTCTTCCCGATGATGGTTGCCATGCCGAGCGATCACACCAAATTTAAGAAGGCGACAGCCGTTTGCCCGGTTGTCCAAGGTTACCCGGACATCAGCCGCAATTCCGATGATCCGGAAGGCAACTACGGCATTCCGATGATCCAGCCGGTCTTCCACTGGACCGATACGGATCAGCGTAGAAAGCAGACCGTCGCCTACTTCCACGAATTCTGGGGTATCAAGAAGAGCATCCTCAAGAAGGCTGTGGAAGAAGGTGAAAAGGCTCTCGACACCTTCCGATCCACTCTTGCCGAAGAAGGCGAAAAGATCCTTTCCGACGTCCGCAAGAACGGTGAATTCGCCATCTGCCTCGCCGGTCGTCCGTATCACGCCGATACGCTCATCAACCACAACATTGCGCAGCACTTCACGAGCATGGGCATTCCTGTCCTTACGACGGAATCTCTCCCGGGAGTGTTCGACCAGGATCTCGACCACCACACGCGTATGGAAGTAAAGAACACGTTCCACATGCGAATGCTCGGTGCGGCAATGCTCGCCGGCAAGGATCCGTCTCTTGAACTCGTTCAGATCGTAAGCTTCGGTTGCGGTCATGACTCGGTCCTCACCGATGAAATGAACCGTATGCTGCATGAAGTTTCCATGAAGGAACTTCTGATGTTGAAGCTCGACGAAGGTGACGCCCGCGGCCCGGTCGGCATCCGCGTCAAGAGCTTTATCGAAACGGTTCGCGCCCGTCGCAAGGTTAAGTTCCCGCCGAAAACGGAAGGTCCGCTTTACCCGGCGAAATTCCTCGAAGCCGACAAGAAGAAGCGCACAGTTCTCGTCCCAAACCTTTCCTATTCGTTCAGCATTCTCGCGACAGCGTACTTCCGCTCCCTCGGCTACAACGCGGTACAGCTCCCGCTCGGCGGTCCGGAAGCCTTCGCCCTCGGCAAAAAATACGTGCATAACGACATCTGCTTCCCGGCACAGGTGAACATCGGTGAAAACCTCCTGTGGATTCAGCAGCACCCGGAAATTCCGCATGACGAGCTTTGTGTCGGCCTTTCCAAAAACTGCGAAAACTGCCGTGCCGTTCAATATGCAACACTCGCCCGTAAGGCTTTGGACGAAATGGGATACGCTGACGTCCCGATCATCACGACCGGTAAGGATACAAAGGACATGCATCCGGGCTTTAAGCTTGGACTTCCGTTCCAGCTGCACATGCTCTGGGGCCTTACCACGATGGACTGCATCGAAACGATCTACCGTCGCAGCCGCCCGTATGAATTTCACGCAGGCGACACGCAGCGCGTTTACGATAAGTGGATGCCGAAGATCATGGAAGAAATCGCATACACGTCGAACAAGGATATCGCCTATCCGAAGAAAGCGCTCCGGATGCTCGACCAAGCGATTGAAGAATTCAACCAGATTGAAGTCGATACGAGCTACCGCAAACCGCGCGTCGCTCTACTCGGCGAAATTCTCATGAACTATCACGCCGGCGCAAACGGCCACATCGAAGAATACCTCATCAACAACGGCATGGAAGTTTACCTGCCGGGCATGACAGACTTCTTCCGCGTGGACGAAGTTGTCCGCCGTGAAAAGCTCAAGCGCGGCCTCATAGCAAAGCCGATCGAAAACTGGCTCATCGGCGGCATCACGGCAAAGATCTACTCGCATGCGGCGAAGACGATCCAGAAGCATTACAAGCGTTACAAGCTCTACGAGCATCACGCAGACTGCTACGAACTCGTCAAGCTCGTCGGCGACATCATCGATCCGACGTACAACACCGGTGAAGGTTGGCTGATTCCGGGCGAAATCCTTTACAACGCTCCGCACGGCATCAACAGCTTTATCATTGTGCAACCGTTCGCCTGCTTGGCAAACCACATTTCCGGTCGAGGACTCACCAAGGCTGTGAAGGCGAGATACCCGCACATCCAGGTGCTCTCTCTCGACTACGATCCGGATACAAGCTTCGCGAACATCGAAAACCGCTTGCAGATGCTCATCATCAACGCACGCGATCTCGAAAAATCGCACGGTGTACAGCCAGAAACTGCCGCAACCAAGTAAAAAACTTAAAGCGGTCCCAAGCGGGACCGCTTTTTGCACATAAAGTAACAATCGAAGGATTTCCATGACCGATCTGACAGCAAACGCTCCGTTCACAAAGCTCGCCAAGGAAAAAGGCGTTACCACCTGGGAAGCGCTCAAGGATTACGTGGCAAACCTTCCCTACGGCAGAACCTCGAATCCCAAAGACCTCTCTTTGGTTCTCCAGGAAGGGCGCGGAACCTGCAGCGGAAAACACGCGATCCTCGCCTGCATCGCAAAGGAAAATTCCATTCCCGACGTACATCTGATGGTGTCCGCATTCAAAATGAGCGCCGAAAGCACGCCCAAAGTCCAAGATGTGCTTGAGCACTTTCACCTGGACTACATTCCGGAAGCGCACTGCTACTTAAAGGAAAATGGGAAATTCGAAGATTACACGCGTCCAGGTAAGTTCATCGAAGATTTCGAAAATACGATTCTCGACACCAAAGAACTCACGGATCCCGAAAACGTCGCCGTGGAAAAAACCGCTTACCACAAGCAGTTCATAGAAAAATGGCTTGATGAAATGTTCCTCCCCTATTCGCCCGAAGAAATGTGGCGCATTCGCGAGGCTTGTATTATGAGTCTTTCGGAATAATTACTATCTTTGGCGCCATGCTCAATGTTTCTAATGTTAGTCTGCAGTATGGAAGCCGCGTGCTTTTCAAAGATGTCAACCTCTCTTTCCGCAAGGGTAATTGCTATGGAATTATCGGCGCAAACGGTGCCGGAAAGTCCACGTTCCTGAAGATCCTTTCCGGAGAACTCGAACCGAACACGGGAGACGTCACCCATGACGCGAACGAACGTCTTTCTGTTTTGAAGCAGGATCACTTCGCCTACGAAGAACATACCGTTCTCGACACGGTCATGATGGGCTACCCGGAACTTTACAAGATCGGCAAGCGCCGCGAAGAACTTTACGCCAAGCCGGAAATGACCGAAGACGAAGGCATGGAAGCCATCGAACTTGAAACCCAGTTCGGCGAAATGGGCGGCTATGAAGCGGAATCCTCCGCCGGCACGCTCCTCAAGGGCCTCGACATTCCAGAAGAATCCCACACGAAGCTGATGAAGGAACTCGACGCGAACGAAAAGATCCGCGTTCTCCTCGCCCAGGCCCTCTTTGGCAACCCGGACATTCTCCTGCTCGACGAACCGACGAACCACATGGACCTCGAATGCGTCAACTGGCTCGAAGATTATCTCGAACGCTTTGAAAACACCGTGATCGTCGTTTCGCACGACCGTCACTTCTTGAACCGTGTCTGCACGAACATCTGCGATATCGACTACGGCAAGATCAACATCTACGGTGGCAACTACGAATTCTGGTACGAAGCAAGCCAGCTCGCCCAGAAACAGCGCAAAGACCAGAACCGCCGCGCCGAAGAAAAGATTGCCGAACTCAAGGCGTTCATCCAGCGCTTCGCATCGAACGCTTCCAAGGCAAAGCAGGCCACTAGCCGTAAAAAGCTCCTTGACAAGATGACCGTCGACGAAATGCCGGCTTCGAGCCGTAAGTTCCCGTGGGTCAGCTTCAAGATGGACCGCGAACCGGGTAAGATTGTTCTCGAAGTCAAGGATTTGACGCTCGACGCAGGCGACGGTGTCAAGCTCGAACATTTGAACTTCTCCCTCGGCGGCGAAGACAAGGTCGCTCTCGTCGGTGAATACGGCACTCTCAAGACCGCATTCTTCGAAGCGATCCAGGATCCGGAAAACATCAAGTCCGGCAAGGTCAAGTGGGGCACGACCATTTCTTCGAGTTATTTCCCGAAGAACAATGACGCCTTCTTTGGCGAAGATCTTTCCCTCGTGGACTGGCTCCGTCAATTCAGCAAAGAACAGGACGAAACCTTTATCCGCGGATTCCTCGGCCGTATGCTCTTTACGGGCGAAGAAGCCCTGAAGTCGGCAAAGGTTCTTTCCGGCGGTGAAAAGGTGCGTTGCATGCTCAGCCGCATGATGCTTTCGAACTCGAACATGCTGATGCTCGACGAACCAACCGCCCATCTGGACCTCGAATCGATCACCGCTCTGAACAACGGCCTTGTCGCTTACAAAGGGCCGGTCATTTTCTGTACCGAAGACCATGAATTTGCCGAAACTTTGGCAAATCATATCCTCGAATTAACTCCTAACGGATATTTAGACCGTTCTATCAGCTTTGATGAATGGTTTGCTAACCGTAAGAAAAAGAAATAAACTATATTCTTAGACAAACAAACCAATCAGTGAGGTTTAATATGGGGTTCCGCACTAGTCTGTTGTTTGTAGCCGTAGTGACAATGAGCGTATTCGCTTCGGAAAGGGTTTATATGCCCCTTTTCGAATTGACCAACATCCATGAAGACTACCAGTACGCAACGTCCAAGTTGTTCCAGCGGTATGCGGACAAGGACGGGCGTTATGAAGTGGTCATCCCGGCTCAGACGGACTCTGTCCAGGTTCAACCGTCCAAGGCAGATGTTCAGAAGACGGCAGAACGAAAGGGTTGCACCAAGTTCATTCTTGCAGACTTGACCCGTCTCGGAGAAACCGTGGTCGTCACCCTTTCTCTGTACGGCACTCAAAGCGGGAAGCTTCTTTGGTCCGATGCGATGAAGGCCGCGGGTCCAAACGATCTTGACCCGATTCTTGAACGCATGGCAAAGAATATCGGAACGGAAAACGTTGCTTCGAAGACCGACGACATTTACACCGTTACCCAGAAGGAAGAAAAGAAGCTTCACAAGAAGCGCGCAAACAAGTCCTTCGGCTTCGGTATTATGGGCTTTACGATGCTCAACCATCCGGGTCCGTGGTTCCAGCCGGGTCTTGAAATCTTCTGGTCGTACGATTCCCGCAACATCTTCTTCCAGATCGATGGTTCTATCAATTTCTACAACGGTTCGGAAGATTACACCTACACCAGTTATTACAGCGACGAAAAAACAACCATTAGTGTTGACAAAACCCTCGCGAACTTTTCGTTCGGGCTCTCGGCTTACTATCCGTTCTTAGACGGCAGTTCGACTCCGTTCCTCGGCGGCGGCGCTTCATTCGCCACCACCGTTACTTCTTATGAATCCGACTCTTATGAACCAGATGGCGATAGCAAGGCCGGTATTTGGGTTCGCTTAGGCGGTGGGTTCCTCTTCAACCGTACAAGCACGGTGACTTTCCGCATCCGTGCCGAATATGCAATCTCCACCTACAAGGTCGAAAATCACATCATGCACGGTCCGCAGGTGGGACTCGAAATCGGCTTCTAAGTCAAAACCTGGCAAGTCGATTTCAAAAAAGGATGCCGCCGGCCTAGCCGGCGGTTTTGAATACATACAATAAAACAAGGCCCTCCGCGAAGGAGAGCCTTGTTTCGTGGGACCTCCGGGACTTGAACCCGGAACCAGCGGGTTATGAGTCCGCGGCTCTAACCAATTGAGCTAAAGTCCCTCCATGGTTTCCCAAAAATAATAAAATTTTTCTGCAAAATTCTATTTTTGCGTGCACAATGGCATTTTACTCAGACGAAGTCATTCAAGAACTCAAACAGCAAACGAATATCGCGGATATCATCCAGCAGTTCGTACCGCTCAAACGTTCTGGAGCAGGGCGCTTCGTCTGCAGATGCCCGTTCCACAACGACCACTCCCCCTCTATGAACGTAAACCCGCAGATGGGCATCTACAAGTGCTTTGCCTGCGGAGCGGGAGGCGACGTCTTCAAGTTCGTCATGGAGCACGAAAAGATGGACTTCAAGGCTGCCGTGGAATGGGTCGCAAGCGCCACAGGCTTTCAATTGCCGGAACTCGGAGCTCCCGTAACCCCAGAAATCGCAGAAGAACGCACTCTCGTCCGCGAACTGAACGAGCTCGCCGCAGACTGGTTCGTCGAACAGCTCCCGAAAAGCGAAAAGGCTCTGAATTACATCCGCACGAGACATCTTTCCGAAGAAACGCGGCATTTCTTTAAGGTCGGCTATGCGCCCGAAGGGCGCGAAGGCTTTTTAAGCTACGCCGCGAAAAACGGTTTTTCGCCACGTCAGCTCGTCGAAGCAGGCCTCGCCGTCGAACGTGAAAACGGAGGCATCGCCGACAAGTTCCGTGACCGCCTCATGTTCGCCATCGAAAACCTCTCCGGAAAAGTCGTCGCCTTCGGCGGTCGCGTTCTCGAAAAGCAAAAGAAGCCCAAGTATTTGAACAGCCCGGAAACCGCCCTGTACAAAAAAGGCGAAATCCTTTACGGGCTTTCCAAGGCAAAAAACGAAATTCCCAAGGCAGGTTCTGTCGTCCTCGTCGAAGGCTACTTCGACATGATTAGCCTCTACCAGGCGGGCGTTAAAAATGTCGTCGCCGTTTCGGGAACAGCTCTCACGGAAAAGCACGCAGAAATCCTTTCGCGTTACACCAAGAGTGCCTACCTTGTTTTTGACGGTGACGAAGCGGGCCGCAAAGCAGCCCTGCGCACCATCGAAATTGTCCTTCCCGAAGGCATCGTTCCAAAAATCGTCGCCCTTTCCCGCCCGAACGGAGAAAAGATCGACCCGGATAACTTTGTGAACGAACACGGCGCTTCCGCCGCGGAAGACTTTGACCGAGAACTCACCAAGGCCGAAGACTGGTTCGATTACCTGAACCGCGTCACGCCGACCGAAACGATCGAAGACCGCGCCAAGTTCGTCACGCATCTGAAATCCATTCTGATCCACATGCGCGACCGCGAACTGCAGCACCAGTATCTGCGTCTGCTCGCCGAACGCTACGGCACCGAAGCGAACTTTGTAGGCATCCGTCCCAAGGAAGAAAAACGCAAATTTCATTCCGAACCCGAAATGGATATGCCCGAACCCATGTCCGAAGATGAGCAGGTGCCTTGGAGCGCATTACCGCCGATGGAACTGCGCTTTGTGAATTTGATTATCGCATCGCCATCTCTCTGGGAACCGGCAAGCGTCTTCTTCGACCTGGATTTTGCAAGCTCCGGCGTAAGCCTTTTTGCTTCTGAAATTCTCGACGAACTTTTGAGCTCAGCTCTTGCCGAATACACGGAATACAGACAAATTAATTTAATGCGTTTGCACGATTCGCTTTCCCCGATTCCCGCTCAAGTCCTTGAATCCTTTGGCGAAGAAACCTGGGATGGTGAAGCGGCGCAAAAAGAATTTTTAGAATCGCTTGCGGAACTGGAAATCCGAACCGCGGAGCGTTTCCGCGACGCGCTGAAGTCCAAACCGATTACCTCCGAAACGATGAGCCTTCGCCTGGAGCTGCACCAGTTTGCCTCCAAAACAATCCGTGCAAGGCTCCGTTCCGACGCCGAAGTAACCCGAGATCCCACTTTCTTCAAAAATCTACTCGATTATCGCACCAAACTCGTGGAGTACAGCGAAAAGATTTAAATTGGAGTCACTATGCTTTCTATCAAAAACCTTAAAGCAAGCCTGCTCGACGGCACTCAGATTCTCAAGGGAATTAACCTCGATGTCAAACCCGGCGAAGTCCACGCCATCATGGGCATCAACGGTTCCGGTAAAAGCACCCTTGCAAAAGTGATCAGCGGTCACCCGGCTTATCAGGTCGATGAAGGCTCTGTCGAACTCGACGGCAAGAATCTTTTGGAACTCGAACCGAACGAACGTGCCAACGAAGGTTTCTTCGCCAGCACCCAGTACCCGATCGAAATTCCGGGCGTTCCCAATGTGGAATTCCTCCGCATGGCAGTCGATTCCAAACGCGCTTACTTAAAAGAAGGTCCGATTTCCGACGAAGAATTTTCGAAGCGCTTGAACGAAGCGATGGCACTTCTCGAAATGGACGACCGCTACCGCACACGTGGTTTGAACGACGGCTTCTCCGGTGGCGAAAAAAAACGCAACGAAATTCTCCAGATGGCAATGCTCCTGCCGAAGTACTCCTTCCTTGACGAAACGGACTCGGGCCTTGACATCGACGCGCTCCGCATTGTGTCAAACGGCATCAACCATCTGCACAACCAAAACCGCGCCGTCATTCTCGTGACCCACTACGAACGCATTCTCGATCTCGTGAAGCCGGACTTTATCCATGTGCTGATGCACGGCAAAATCTTGATGAGCGGCGGTCCGGAACTCGCACTCAAACTCGAAAAAGACGGTTACGATTGGATCGAGGGCGCCTAATGCAAAAAGAAGCCTTAGAAAGAATTCGGGAACTCGGTCTTCCGGGCCGCAAGGTCGAAGACTGGTACAAGTTCCCCACTTCGAATCTTGCCGCTTACAAGAGCCTCGAATTCATCTCGAACAAGGAACTCCCCGTCGAAATCGACAACGCATCCAACGTGGAGCGCCTTTCCGAAAGCGACCTGCACACGGCCGACTTTGGCATCGAAAAAGAAACCGATTTCTCGGCACTGCTCCCGCTTGCCCTCGGTGCAAAGTCCTTTGTAAAAGTCATCGCTGACGGAGCTTCCGAGAACGGTATTCTCAAAGCGCACGACGAATATTCGCACACCGTTTTCCGCATCGGTAAAGGCGCCAAGGTTTCCCTCGAAATTCTCGAAAATAAAATCGAACGGGAACTTTCCGCGGAGCGCATCGACCTTTTCGTCGACGAAGATGCAGAACTCGAACTGTTCTCGACCGAAGTCGGTCACAAGCAGGAACTCAAGTTCCGCACGATCCGCATTCACCAGAAAAAAGGCTCCAAGGTTCACATTCTCGACTTGAACCGCAGCGACGCCCTGCGCCGCACAAGCGTCGAAGATTATCTCGAAGGCGAAGCCGCTGACTTCGGTTTCCGCGCACTGAACATTCTCCACGGAACCTCCGCCGAGCACGACTTCGTTCGTGTTTTCCACCATGCCGCACAGTGCTCAAGCCGCCAGTTCATTCGCAACCTTTTGTTCGACGAAACCGCAATCCATTACGACGGCGGCGTTGTCGCGGGTGAAGGCTGCTCAGGAACCGATTCCTCGGAACTCATCAACACGATGCTGCTTTCCGATGATGCGAGCGTTCACGTCAAACCGACCCTCAAAATTTTCCACGATGATGTCGCCTGCTCTCACGGCAACACGGTCGGCACCTTGGAAGAAGAACCGCTTTACTACCTGCAAAGCCGCGGCATCGACCGCAAGCACGCCGAAGAGCTTCTCATCGGTGCCTTTGCAAAGGATCTGATTGCGGAACATCCCTTTGAACCGGGCAAACAACGTCTGTTCAAGGTCCTGTCCGAAGTCCTTGCTAAGTAAGCATTTGACTTTTCAAAAGTTCCAAAGACAAAGGCCCGCGCAAAATTCGCGAGCCTTTCCTTTTTCAAAACGAAACTGAATTTGGCCTTAGCGGAGATTCTTTTTTGCACCGCGAAGAAGGTTCTTCACCTGCTTCGAAGAGAGAGGCGGTTCGGTCGGCGTATCACGACGGCTCTTCGGGTAGCAATCTTCGCAGTAATAATGCACCACGACTCCGTAGCTCGCGGCTCCGTCCTTCATATCGGTTTCGCGGGAACGGTGGGCGCGCACCAAAGCTTCCTTTTTGCACTTTTCACAGATACCCATCTTCGGTTCTGCAGGTTTACGAGCTTCACGACGAGGCGCTTTCTTTCGGGGGTCGGTTTCTGCCCAAGCACGAGCAGAAGCAGCATTTTTCGCATAGAATTTATCGCTAAAATCCATTTTCGGTCTCCTTCTGTGTATTATAAATTCGTCGTGCAATGAAAAGTCCCAACAATACATGGCAAAGGGATGTCGGGAGATGATTGGAATCGTAAAGACTGCGTGCAAACTTTCCGCGTTGCAGTTGGTCTTTTTCAAAATCTTCCAAATGCGAGGCAAAATCCAGAACATGAACGCGGTCACCGTTTTCCATCGCACGCACTTTTTCGTTAAACGCTTCAAGCGCCGTCACACATTCTGGAAGCGCTTGGCGCGGAATGGTCAACAGGTACAGAACCGAAGACGTTTTCGAAAGAATTTCTTCTAAAAGGATTTTATACTGGGTAAAAGCCTGGTCCGCATCCGCAACAGCACGAAGTTCGTGCAACCCAAGGCCCAACACAATGCGTTCTGCGTGCTTTCCAAAAATATCCCCAGGAGCTCGAGCGATGACCGTCGAAATCGGGTACCGAATCGAACCGGCGATAGCAAATTGCATTGGACGAGTCGGGTATTCGCACAAAAGAAGCTCCGAAAACAGGGATGCGGCTTCACCGTTCACACCCATCAATTCGTCACCGATTATTTGAATTCTGTGCGTCACGTTAATAAACTACTTTATTTCCCGTTTTTGCACCCGTAATTCCCAATAATTTTCTCTTTTTTCGCGAAAAACGATGTGATTTCCGTCTTCGACCATCGCGCGAGGCACATTTTCAATCGGTTCCCCGTCATCGATCAAGAACGTCACCAAGTCCCCTGGTTCCATTCCGGCAAGCACAAGTCTCGCCCGCACCGATCCCGTCGGACAACGTACCCCGCGCATATCCACCGCCCCCGTCGAAAAGGCAGAAAGGTCGATTTCCGTCGGGAATTCCAACTCCCTGGATTTTTCACAAAAATGCAAAATTTCTTTTGCATACTTTTCGGGATGCGCAAGCCAGGTTCCGATTGCTTCCGGAAGTATTCCTTTAGGTAGCCTCTGAGCCAAAGAAATGGCTTTTTCTGGCGAAAAAATGGAAAGAACCGGGCGATTATTCCGAAAAACCGCCACTAGGGCGTGCCCGAGCAAAAGCCTTAGGGACGCCCCGATTTTCGGGTCGTTTTTACCCGCTTCGTACCATTTTTCCAGTGGAGAAATTTCTTGCTTACCTTGCGCCATATTTGCCACAAAATCCTCGATGGAATATAGCAATATTGTTTTTGCATTTCTATATTTGGCGCCAAGCATCCAAAAATGCATAAGGTTTTAAAACTATGGCTCAATATATCCTTGATATCCTCTTTGTCATCTACGTCATTGCCGGTGTTGGCCTTGTCGTCTACGGATTCAACTGCTATTGGAGCATTTATCTTTTTTTGAAGAACAGCCGCCGCGTTCGTCTCGCGGACCGCAAGAGCCTTCTTCAGTTCTACCGCGATCATAAAATGGCAGACTTGCCGCAGGTCACCACCCAGCTTCCGGTCTTCAACGAAGCGAACTGCGTGGAACGTTTGATCGACGCTGTCTGCGCAATCGACTATCCGAAGGATCGACACGAAATTCAAGTTTTGGACGACTCCACCGATGAATGTTACGAAGTCACCAAGCGCAAAGTCGCAGAAAAGCAGGCCGAAGGATTCGATATTAAGCTCATTCACCGTACTAACCGTAAGGACTTCAAGGCAGGCGCTCTTGCCGCCGGTATGGAAGTGGCCAAGGGCGAATACCTCGCCATCTTCGACGCCGACTTCGTCCCGCAGAAAGACTTCCTCCTCAAGACGATTCCGCACCTGATCATGAATGAAAACGTCGGTCTCGTCCAGGGCCGCTGGGGACACTTGAACCGTTCCGAATCCGGTCTTACCCTTGCCCAGTCGATCGGTATCGACGGTCACTTCGTTGTGGAACAGTCCGCTCGCAGCTGGGGCGACCTTTTCATGAACTTCAACGGTACCGCAGGCGTTTGGCGTAAACAGGCCATCGTGGACGCTGGTGGTTGGGAAGGCGATACGCTGACCGAAGACATGGATCTTTCTTACCGTAGCCAGCTCGCCGGTTGGAAGATGAAGTTCGTATTCGATGTGATCGTTCCGGCCGAACTTCCGGACGACATCAACGCGTTCAAGGCTCAGCAGTTCCGCTGGGCAAAGGGTTCCATTCAAACCGCCATTAAAGATCTTCCGCTCGTCTTCAAGGCAAAGGGCGTTCCGTTCCGCAAAAAGCTCGGAGCCTTCCTGCACACGACGCACTACTCGATTCACCCGTGCATGCTCTTTACCGCTCTCGCCGCTTATCCGCTCCTCGCCTGGTACGACCCGGTAACGAACATTCCGGCTTGGCTCTTCACTCTCGGTTTTGCATTCATCTTCCTCGCGGCCATCGCTCCTTCGACCCTCTACTTCGTCGCTCAGCGTTGCTCCGGCTACACCGGTTGGAAAACCCGCATGCTTTCTCTTCCAGCTCTGATGGCAATGGGCGTCGGTATCGCAGTCAGCAACACCCGCGCATGGTTCTCTGCGGTTCTCGGTCGTAAAGGCTCCTTCGTCCGCACCCCGAAGACCGGTGGCAAGAAGCACTCCTTCTTCCGTCAAAAATTCCCGTATCTCGCGATCCTCGAAATCGCAGTCGGCGTTTACTGCATCGTGGGTGTTCTCGCTTACATCGGTGCCCGCAAGTTCATCATCGGTCCGTTCCTCGCCCTCTACGCAATCGGCTTCCTCGCTGTGGGCGCATTGAGCTTTATCCAGTACTTCCAAAACCTGATCGATATGCACAGAGCTCAGCGCAAGGCTCAGGCAGAAGCCGTTGCAGCAACCAAGCTATAAAAAGTCAAAATATTTTCTCCTTAACGAAAGGCCTGTAACTCAGCGGGCTTTTCTTTTTGCCGTATATTTCACATTGTAAGATACGACACCGGAACGGAATCTTGCACAAAGCGGTATATTATTTTTTATGAGCCCCGCAAATATGTCCAACCACCGCTTTCCCCGACTGGTCCTGCAAAAGCAGGATCCGCTTGGCTACAAGCAAATCGAGATGCAAACCCTCAAGGTCGGCATCTGGATCAACATTTTAATGGGACTCTGTGGCTGGGTCGGCTACTACTTTGCAAGTTCCTACGCGCTCGCCCTGGACGGAAGCCTTTGCACAATCTCCGCGGTCAGCTTTATCGTAGCCCTGCGCATCACCCGCAAGCGCGACGTCAAAAGCGAAGAATACCCATTCGGCATTTACAGCGTGGAAAACGTTTACGCAATGCTCCAAGGCATTCTCCTGATAGCGATTACCGTGTTCTCGATTTTTGAAAGTATAGGCAGCATCATAAGCTACATCAAAAGCGGCCCGACAATACTTGAGCCCTTAAAGCTCACCCCGCTTCTTATCTACACGATCGGCATGGTATTTGCCTGTGCAGGCGTTTGGCTGTACTACCGCAGACAACTCGAGAAAACAGCGGGCGAAAGCCCCATTCTCAAATCCGAAACCGTCGCCGCTTATGTCGATACGTTCGTCACCGTCGGCACGGGCCTTGCCCTCATCCTCATGGCAATCGTCCCGCAAGATTCCCCCTTCGCCTTCCTGAATTACATCGGCGACTCGATCATCGTCATCGGAATCTCGCTCTTTTTGCTGCCGCCTCCGATCCGCGTCGTTTCGCATTCCTTCTTCTCGCTTATCGGAAGGACCACGCAAAACGCCGCCTTGCGAAACCGCACCGAAGCCGTCATCAAGGCGGCTCTCGACCCGAGCTTTAAACTTGTCAAGGTTCTGCTCTTCCACGTCGGTTCCAGCTACGAAGTCGATATCACCATCACTCCGCAGAATGACGCCCAAATGAACCTGGAAAAATATCGAGAGACGCGCAGCACGATCGAAGCGGAATTAAAAAAACTGTACCCGAATCTTGTGCTGCAAATCTTTTTGCTTTAAAACAAAAAAGTCACTTTCTCACGAAAGCGGCTTTTTTCCATACATCCCAAACAAACCACTGCTTCCCTACTGCGGAACTTGAGTTCCGACATATTTATATTAGTAAAAATGTAAGCATTTTCAAAGTGATACTTACATTTTTGCGTTGTCCAAATGATTCAATAAGAATTCTCAAAAAATGTATCAAACATAAAAAACATCTTGATTTTACAGTAGTTACAGAAATTTTTCTGTATCCTAAACGACCATGCCGTTGTCTAGAATTCCCCCTGAAAACAGAGGAAAAGCCTTTTTTGAAAAACAAAAAAAATTTCCTTCAGAGAAAAAGGCAGAATTATTATTTTTGGGCAAAATATTATCGAAAATAAGGCTCTGTGGTATATGTACAAGATTGGATTTGATAACGACGCTTATCTGAAAACGCAATCGGAAAAGATTGCAGAACGCATTGCAAAATTTGGCGGAAAACTCTATCTCGAATTCGGCGGAAAGCTTTTCGACGACTTCCATGCATCCCGCGTCCTTCCGGGTTTCGCTCCGGACAGCAAGATTCGTATGCTGACGAAGATGAAGGACAAGGCGGAGGTCATCATCGCGATCAACGCAAGCGACATTGAAAAAAACAAGGTCCGCGGCGACCTTGGCATCACTTACGACATGGACGTTCTCCGTTTGATCGACGCCTTCCGCGGTTACGGTCTTTACGTAAGCAGTGTGGTGCTGACCCGTTTTGAAAACCAGCCTAGCGCAGTCGCTTACCAAAAGAAACTCGAAGGCCTCGGTCTCAAAGTTTACCGCCATTATCCAATCGAAGGCTACCCGGCGAACATTCCACTGATCGTAAGCGACGACGGCTACGGTAAAAACGAATTCGTAGAAACGACTCGCGAACTCGTCGTGGTGACCGCTCCGGGTCCGGGAAGTGGAAAAATGGCTGTTTGCCTTTCCCAGCTTTACCATGAAAATAAGCACAATGTAAAGGCGGGCTACGCCAAGTTTGAAACGTTCCCGATCTGGAACATTCCCTTGAAGCACCCGGTGAACCTTGCCTACGAAGCCGCCACCGCCGACTTGAACGACGTCAACATGATTGACCCGTTCCATCTCGAAGCCTACGGCAAAACGACTGTCAATTACAACCGTGACGTGGAAATTTTCCCGGTTCTGAACACGACCTTCGAACAGATCCTCGGCGAATCCCCGTACAAGTCTCCGACGGACATGGGCGTGAACATGGCGGGCAACTGCATCATCGACGATGCCGCGACCTGCGCCGCTTCGAATGAAGAAATCATCCGCCGTTACTACAACACGCTTTGCCAGGTTCGCAAGGGCCAGGCAGACCAGGAACAGGTTTACAAGCTCAAGTTGGTGATGGAACAGGCTCACATCAAGCCGGAAGACCGCAAAGTCGCTGTCGCCGCGCTGAAGGAAGCCGAAGAAACGAACGGCCCGGCGGTTGCCATTGAACTCCAGAACGGCGCAATCGTGACCGGCAAAACCACGTCCCTACTCGGCGCTTGCGCAAGCGCGCTCCTGAACGCACTCAAGCATTTGGCAGGCATCCCGGACGAAGTCCGCTTGCTTTCTCCGATGGTCATTGAACCGATTCAGAACTTGAAGACGACCCAGCTGCGGCACAAGAATCCTCGCCTGCACATGGACGAAGTCCTGATTGCGCTCTCCGTTTGCGCTCTGACGGATTACAATGCGAAAATCGCTCTCGAAAAGCTCTCCGAACTCGAACATTGCGAAGTCCATGCAAGCGTCATTCTTGCGCAGGTTGACGTGGACGTCTTCCGCCGTCTCCGCGTAAACCTCACGATGGAACCGAAGTATCAGTCTTCCAAACTCTACCACGAATAAGATTCGCCGCTCAATAAATCGCCGAGCTTGGGCACTTGCTCGGCAGCGCCATGCTCTTTGCCATTCTGAACCTTTGCCAGCTTCTCGGTTGGACTTCCCTGAGATCAGTTTGCAGGGAATTCACCCATCTAATTCAATTCGACTACAAGATTTGTCGAAGCCTTGACTTCGACGGAATCCGCGATAACATTTCGCGAAGAACCTCCGCCAAGCAACATCGTGTCGTAGGATTTGGCACGCGCATCGCCCAGCACGGTAATGCCCTCATACATACTTGAACCATCGCTCACCTGTTGCGTTTTACCGAGCTTCATGTCCAAGCCGTCCGCAAAAAGCTTTGCCTTCGCCAAAGCCTTTTCGCCCGACTTCAAAATCACCTGAGCTTCTAACAGCTGACGTTTTTTCAACAAGGGAAACGTTCCATTGCACTGCAAATCCGCATTCGGGGCAAGCAAATCGATCAAGGCTGTTGCGAGTTCCTTCGAATCCGTTTTCACATGGATTTCTTGTATCGCCTCATAGCCCATAAACCGCCTACCGCCATCTTCATATTCCCACTTCTTTTTAAGCGACATCCGCTGCACCGAAATATTGGATTCCGGAATTCCCAGCGTCTTGATCTGAGCTATCACGCTTTGGCTCTTTTCATCCATTTTCCGATACAAAGCCTGCTTATCTTTTTCAACGCATTCCAAAGAGAAGCTGCCCAGGAATTCATCTGCCGGATACCTGCGTTCCACCGTTGCCTCCACCGCCAAGAAAGACTTGGCATCGCCATCATCCGAGTTTGCAATCGACATCGAAAGATCCATGTCAACGCCCAGGGAAACCGAATCCGCCATATTAAACTTGGACGATTCCACATCCCCACGCACAAACAGGACCTTTCCCGTTTTTTCCCCGACGCCTTCCGCATAACGGTCCGCCTGAAGCAGCGCTTTTTCACAGGCTTTTTTCACGATCGCCGCCTGCAAAGAATCTTCATCCTTTAGCAAGGCGTTTGTCTGCAAAATTTCTACGTCCGGAATTACCGAAAGCAGTTCGCTCAAAGAATCCGCAGCCTCCTTGCTCGACACCGAAATTTTAAAGTTCTGACGGGCAACAAATTTTTGCGTCTTGAGATAGTTCCAGGGCTTTTCAACTTGCAAGCTGTTCTGTTCCACGTTTTCTTCGGAAATGCCCATCGACTTCGCATATTCAAAAATCTGGCTTCGACGAACATCCATATCCTTAAATAGCTTTTCCTTGTTTTTACCGTAGAGTTCCACGTTAAAAACAAGTCTGTATTCGTTCGCTACAAAGTTCTTTTCTTCCGAAACAGAAACATGGATCGACGGAGTTTTCTCCGCATTTCCCGAAGCGGTCGGCTCTATTCCTTTTTTCGAGTCTCCACGGTTAAATACCAGCATTGCACAGACGAATGCAAGAATGATGAATGCCGCAATAGATACCTTATTACCCATATCAAAAACTCCTTTTCCAGGTCTATCTTTAAATGGCATTTAAAGACGCGTCGCTCTTTTCAAATTAGCACAAACGTCTTTGGAACACACGATTTTCTAAAATAATTTTACAAAATAGCGTCCGGATTCTTCAGCCATTTTTCGATGACAATATTCAGCGGTTCCGCCTTGCCGTAGAACCATCCCTGGATACATTCACAGCCGATTTCCTTCAAGAAATCCACCTGCTCCTGAGTTTCTACACCTTCGCAAAGCGTGCGAACGCCAAGTTCTTTCGCCATCGCCACAATCGAAGAAATAATCGCCTTGGACTTTTCTCCAAAATTGCGCATAAAGCTCATGTCAATCTTGATTTCATCGAATTCAAATTCGCGGAGCGTACCCAGCGAAGAGTAGCCACTGCCGAAGTCATCCATCAACACTTCAAAACCCGACGAACGGAAGAGCTCGATTTCTTTTTTCATCTTCTTCGGGTCCGTCATCACGCAGGATTCCGTAATTTCCACCTGGAAATACTTCATTGAAATCTTGTGCTCTTCCATGAGTTTCTTAATTTCTTCACGCGGATTACCCACAATAAAGTCCATACGCGACAGATTAAAGGATATCGGAATTTCCTTGAAGCCCATGTTGAACGTTCTCTTGTAATCTCTCGCCAGTTCTTCCACAATGAACATATCGAGCTTGTAAGTCAAGCCGAATTCTTCAAGAACAGGAATGAAGTCCGCCGGCGAAATAAATCCGAGAACCGGATCAATCCAGCGTGCGAGAACTTCAAAACCTACCAGCTTGCCCGTTGCCGTGCTGATCTTCGGCTGGTAATAGGCATGGATATGTCCCAAGGCCATCGCATTGTCAATGTTGAAAATGACAAAGTCACGAATTTCAAGGCTCTTCTTCATCTTTTCATCGAAATAGGTGAAGTGAGAGGCATAATCACGGTTATGGTCACAAGCCGTTCTTGCACGGTCTGCCGCAAGGCTTGCAAAGCTCGGATTGTCGGAGTCGTCCACGTAGATACCGGCGCGAACCTTCAACGACGTGCCGTTATTGCACTGCGCCATCATATCAAATACGCGATTCACGTTTTCTTCAACAGCCGTATTCGTCGTCACCACATAAAAACGGTCTTCGCCAAAGCGAGAGCAGCTATCCTTGCCGTAAACCTTTTTCAAAATATCGGCAAAAGCGATCAAAAGTTCATTGCCTTCCTGCAAACCGAAGCGTGTATTATAGCCCTTCATGCCATTCAGGTTGAAGGAAATCATGACCGGAGTCTTACCAGATTTGTGAATCGGATGTTCTGGAGCTTCGATCATTTCAAGGAAGTAAGACATCGTCGGAAGACTCGTCAACGTATCGTACTGCGTTTCATAGGCTGCGATAAAGGAGTCTAGCATCGTCTTTTCTTCGTTGTTTTTAAAGAGCTTTCCGTAGCCCGCCACATTCTTGAAAACACCGGACTTCGTCTTCACACGAATGCTTGCACGGTGCGAGAATTTTTCCTTATACATGCGGTCATCCGCAACACGCATCAATTCCCCTAAAGAGGAACCCTGGAATTCTCGACGGGATGCAAAGCCACACGAAACAGAAAGACTTTCCACCTTTTTACCCTTCCAGGAGGCAAAGCTCTTTTTCAATTTCTGTCGCAGCTCCTGCAGAGCCTCTTCCGAGCACCAGAAAATCGCGAAGAATTCATCCCCACCCACCTTGTACACCTTTCCATAAGGTGCAATAAACAGATCCAGACATTCACCAGCACCCTGAATCAATTCGTCGCCAGCAGCATGTCCCAAGGAATCGTTCGTATCCTTCAACGCATCCAAGTCCATCACGCCGACAACCAGATCGAGACTCAAGCGCTTTTCCAAAAGTTTCTGGAAATCTTCATTAAACGCTCTACGGTTCGGCAAATCCGTTACCGCATCAAAACGAGCCTTCTGATTCAAATCCTTCTGCAATCTCTTCTGGCAAATCACATAAAGCAAGAACGAAAGGATTAAGCACACCAAAAAGACGAGCACACCAAGAGAAGCCTGGATATGCGACTGCACATAATCCCAGAAGGTAAACGCATAGGAAGCTTCCGTATGGCGCACCAGGGATTCCGCCATATTATCTGCGCCAAATAACGTAATACCGCGGTCCAAGATCCTGAGCAGTTCTGGATTTTCATGGCTCACACCAAAGGACCAGCTACTCATCGTCTTCAGTTCTTTGCGCTTCAAAGTATAATTCTGGTGCAAATTGACCATCGAACGGTAAACATTCAGCAGAGTTCCATCCGCTTCACCATTTTCCACAGCCTTAACGCATTCGAGCCAATTCTTGAAACGGACAGCGGTCGCCTTGGAATAATGATCCGAAAATACCGCTTCCTGCAACGGCGTGTCTTCCGAAATCGCAATTCGAATTTTTGACCACTGCTCATCCGTCAGGCTTTCCATGTTATCCAACAAGTTCGCCTTGGAATCCTCGCGATAGGCCCAGACCATTGGCGAAGAAGAAACCCTCATACTCTGGAAAAAGCCATATCTTTCAGAGCGGTAATCATTGGCATAGATCGGTATCGCCAAATCGATTTTACCAAAGACAAGGTCCGAAATCATCTGACGATAGCTCTTGTACCCGTGATACGTCAGCGTCGCCTGAATGCCATAAGATTTTAAGGTAAATTCCAAGACGTCCTGAAAAAGCCCCTTGGCTCGGCCGTCACTTCCCGATTCGCTAAACGGTGCATAGCCTTCAAAATAACCGACGCGCAGCTGTTCGTGATTGTTGATCCAAATTTTTTCTTCCACCGGCAAAATATTTCGCGTTGCTATTTCGCTATAATACTTGTCTTCCAAATCCATGAAGAAATGCGGAGAAGACGAATAAATAATCCCAATCGCACGGCTGAGCTCCGGCATCAAGTAAATGCTTCTGAGAGAAATACCGATGTACTTATTAACCGAAGATACCTGCACCACAGGCTGCATTCCATCGTCCTTAAAGACCTGGTTCTCCAAGTCCCCGACCAAGTCTATCTTCCCTTCATGAAACGCTCGTACACGCAACGTGTCCGCCGAAATATTTGCTACAGTATCATCATAAAACGGGACGACCGTATAATCAAAGCCGGTCATCGCTTTCCACTTTCGCACAGACTGTTCCGCCAAAGAACCCGCAGTCACGCCAATCTTCTTTCCGATGAGAGACGTGTAATCTACATAGGCATTCATTTCTTGCGTACGGCAGTAAACAAAATGCGACTCTACAATCATCGGAACATGCGGGACACGCAGAAACCGGAAAAGAGCAGAATCTGACGGTACCCCCGCCAAAATATCAATCTTTCCATCCATACGGCGCAAGCTTTCCAGGTGCTCTTCCAGGGTTCCCGGGACATATTCCAATTCCCAATTCGCATAGCGAGCTACACTCTGCAAAACTTCATAAGCATAGCCCGATTTAGGGCCATCAGCTCTGCCTTCTTGAAAGTTTTCCTTTTCAAACCAACCGACTTTAACGACGCGCGCATCTTTTGCATAACCAAGTACGGCAAAGCAAAGAATCACCCACAGGCATCCCCATAATTTTGCGAATGTATTTTGCTTCCCCATGACCAATTTCCCGCTAAAGATTTGACATTTTCAAAATAATAAGAATCCCCGAAATACTTCGAAGTTCTTCCACAGAACATCCGTTTTCGAGAACTCTTAAAATTTGAAGTTCCACTTCAAAAATATATGCCCGAAACGCTAGATTTTTACGAAATTTTCAAAAAAGTTTGTTTTTTAGTCGAGTAAAATGGTAAATGGTCCATCATTTACAAGACTTACCTGCATATCGGCGCCAAAACGACCGGTTTGCACCACCGAAACAGACTTTTTGCATTCGCAAACGATATACTCGTAAAGTTCGTTCGCAAGCGTCGGGTTTCCTGCCCCGTTAAAAGTCGGGCGATTTCCTTTGTGGCAGTCTGCATACAGCGTGAATTGCGAAACGAGCAAAAGTTCCCCCTTCACATCCTGGATCGAAAGATTCGTCTTGCCATGATCATCGGCAAAGATGCGCAGAGAAAGCATTTTACGGACTAAACGGTCGGCGACTTCCTTCGTATCCGTTTCCCCGACACCTATCAGCACCATGTAGCCTTTACCGATTTGACCGACCGTTTCTCCGTCGATTTCCACCTTGGCACTTGTCACACGCTGAATCAAAAATTTCATTCATTATTCCGCTTTCAAAAAAGCCTTCAAAGCGTTCATCTTCCGGCGCGCATAATCGCAACCGTGGAAGTAAGAAGCATTCAATTTATCGAGATCCGTTTCAAAGAGATCGCAAAGATCGACTTCCGGACGCATCAAAAAGACCTTGCCTTCTTTTTCCAAGCGTTCCAGGTCTTCGAACATCCGCTGGTAACGGCGATAGCGTACCATCAAAGCGCGGAAAAGATCCAAATACTTGTGTTTGAACATCGGATTCAAAACAGCGCTGTACTTGCGAAAATCCGAAACCGCTTCCCCCGGATAATGTGTAGAAATGGCGACGACCTTGTCACAGCCCATTTCAAATGCCCGGCGGTACGGAATCGGATCGGTCACGCAACCGTCCACATAATGCTTAGCGCCGATCTGCGCCACCGGAAAAAGCATCGGCACCGAACAGCTCGCATTCACAATGTCGAGTAAACGCTTTGGATCGCTAGGTTCCGACATGTAAACGGGACGGCCCGTTTCACAGCAGGTCAGTGTAAATTCGCATTTCACCGGAGAAGCAAAGAAAGTATCAAAGTCAAACGGAATATGACCGTAAGCGGCTCCGTAATGCAACGCTCGGGATTCCTTGCGGATTCCATCTAAAATGCGATGTGCCTTTTTTTCGCCGCGTTGAAGTTTGGTCGGCATAATAATGTAGCGCAAGCGTCCTTTCTGCTTCGTCACATAGTTCATCGCTGCATGACCGCCAGCCGAAACGCCTCCGATATACGGAAACTCGATATTCTCATCAAGCATCGTATCGAGGACACCTGCCGAAAAGATCGTCTGGCGGGAACCGCCTTCTAGTACCAGGCCGATTTTCAATTCGCCACCTTTTCTGCAGGTGTATTTTCTGCAGTCGGAAGTTCTGTGAACGGTTTGTTCAGCGCTTGCAGCTTTAATGCCCAAACCTTTTGTCTAAAGTATTCGCTGCGTTCCGCAAGGTGCACCGACGAAGGAATCCCTTTGACTCGTTCAATCTTTTCGGCGTTACCGATGATGACGCGCGTCTTGTGTCCGCGTTTGTAAATACCGTCGAGTCCAATGGAAATCACCGGAGCGCCCGTGCTGCGGGCGAGGAACGCAAAGCCCGTTTTAAATTCGTTCAAAAGGCCGTCTTCACGGCACTTGCCTTCTGGGAAGATAATCACCGAATTGCCCGCTTCAAGCTGTTTCTTCGCCTTCAATGCCCATTCCGTGTCCAAGTTAAAGCGGTCGCACGGCACCACATTCGCACGTTTTAAAATCCAATGGAACTTCGGCATTTCATACCAATCCTTTGCCACGACAATGCTTCTCTTGTGAAAGAACAGAGCGAGCAAAAGAATCGGATCGTTCGTCGAAGTATGGTTTGCAATAATCAGGGACGGCGTTTTCAAGTTTGTCGACTGCACCGACGGATCGGTAAAAACAAGCTGCGGACGGTAAGCGATATGAAAATACGCCCAGCCCGCCCGTTCAATGAAGCGGACGACAGTCTTCAAAAAGAATTCAACAATCGATTTCACAGCCATTACACAGTTTAAAAGCCTTACTTGTCCAAGGAATCTTTCGGAATCGTCGTAAAGGTCAAATCACCCTTCGCATGTACCACACCGTTCACCTTGACGACACAGTTAAAGCCCACAAGAACTCCACCGCCCTTCGTCTTCGTCACGGTCATTTCCAGCTGATCGCCCGGAATCACAGGCTTTACAAACTTAAAGCCGTCGATCTTCAAAAGCACATAAAGCTTGTCATCCAAGTCTTCCGGCTTCTTTTCAATCACGAGCGAGCATAGCTGAGCACAGCTTTCCACAATCAGAACGCCCGGCATAATCGGGGTTCCCGGAAAGTGGCCCATAAAATACGGTTCATTCACGCTCACATTCTTGATGCCGGTCGCGGATTCGTTCAAAACGAGTTCCGTTACCTTTTCCACCATCTGGAACGGCGGGCGCTGAGCGATCTTCTGGCTGATTTCGTAAATATTCATGCTCACAGGGAAAGGCCTCCGTCGAGAACGAACACCTGACCCGTTACATAAGCAAACTGATCCGAAACAAGAGCGGAAACCATGTTCGCCACTTCATCTGCCGTACCGAAACGCTTGAGCGGAATCTGCTCCACATAAGCCTTGCGCTTTTCTTCCGGAATCGCTTCAATCATTTCGGTTGCGATAAAGCCCGGAGCCACCGCATTCACGCGAATGCCATAAGCGCCAAGTTCCTTGGCGAGAGTCTGGGTCAAAGAATTCACCGCACCCTTGGTTGCGCTGTAAACGCTTTGACCGGCGAGAGCAAACTTCGAACTCACAGAGCTCATATTGATGATCACGCCTGACTTCTGCTTAAACATTTTTAGGGCGACCTGCTGAGCACAGTAGATGTAACCCTTCACGTTCAATTCAAAGCACTTGTCGAGAGTATCCGGACTAATCATCAGAAGATATTCGTCGCGGACAATGCCAGCATTGTTCACCAGAACATCAATACGACCGTAAGCCTTTATGACTTCACGAATCATGAGCTTCACCTGGTCGAGCTTCGAAACGTCGGCCTTGTAAATCATGCCTTCGCTGCCAGCCGCCTGAATCTGCGAAAGGGTTTCCTTTGCAGCTGCGTCAGAACTCGAATAGTTTACAACGACCGTGTAGCCGTCTTTAGCCAAGCGAAGGGCGCAAGCCTTGCCGATCCCCTTCGAAGCGCCTGTAACCAGTGCAACCTTCATCCTGTCTCCTCTAAACCTTACTTACCAAAAACGACTGCGCTGTAAGAGCCACCCGCAGCAAACGAAATCACAAGAATCTTCTTCAAGTCCTTGGATTCCACCATCTTCGTCGAAACGGAACCGTCCTGGGCGATGAAGTAAGCTTTTTCACTCTTCAGTTCCGAACTGAGGAGAAGAGCCGCTTCCGCAGCGGCGAGCGTTGCCGAAGCAGCACGGCCTTCACCGACGCGTTCCTTCACTTCAAAGACCGGCATCGAAGCAATCTTGTCACCAAATACGCGGATCAAAGATGCCTTTTCGATATTATCCACCTTCTTAAAGCCATCCGCAAAGCCACAGACGGCATCGATTTCATCGATCGAAAGGCCCGAGTCCTTCAAGGCTTCCTGGATTGCATTGTCCAAAGCTTCTCCCGAGCCTTCGATCTTGCCGAACTTCACGTTCTTACGGCCGTTGCCGTAGCCGAGAGCGTAGCAGTAGATCTTGGCATCGCGAGCCTTTGCCTGTTCTTCGGTTTCTAAAAGAATGGACACGCTGCCATCGCCCAAGACGCAGCCTTCGGAATCCGAATACGGTGCAACGACCTGGTCGGCGGCAAAATTCAACTTCTGGGCGAATTCCGTGATAATCGGGAGGTTTTCATCCGTACCCGTTGCCATCATCGCCTTTTCCTGACCATCGTGGATCACGTTCATCGAGTAACCGATGCTGTCGAGGCCAGAAACAGGGCCTGTCGTAATCGTTACGCCGTAGCCTTTGATACCCGAACAAATCGACAGGTAACCGCCAGCGGCATTGTAAACCGTGTGCGGGAACTTGAAGGCACTGCCCTGAGCATTGCCGAGATTCGTGATCAGTTCTTCAAAATCATAAGTGGCACCGAGCCCACCTTCCGAGGTTCCGACGATAATGCCGATTTCCTTCGCATTTTCTTCGGAAACCTTAAAGTTTGCGTCCTGGAGGGCACGCATGCCCGAAACCGTCTGCAGTTGACCCAAATTGTCAAGCTTGCGGTAGAACGCCATCTTGATGCCGAGTTCCCTGTAATCTTCCAAGGAAATGGTCGAATGGATCGAAGCGCTTTCCGGCTTCACATCCTTTTCGATTGCCGAAACGAAAGCGGCCTTGCTGTTGCCGAGAGGACATACAATGCCAAGACCCGTCACCGCGATTTTCTGATCCTTCGCCGTCTGGTAAGAGACATTCGCCGCTTCCTTGGAGAACACGATGCTCGCATTCGTACCGCCGAACGCGACGTTATTGCTCATCACGCACTTCAAAGCCTTCGCATGCGGCACGTTCTGTACAAAGTCCATTTTGCCGACCTTTGCCTTCAACGCTTCGGAATCTTCTGCGGAATAATGCAGAGTCGGAAGCACGGTATCGGTCGTCAAGGCCTTGATGCTGAACACGGCTTCGATCGCACCCGCTGCACCGAGGCAGTGGCCCGTCATCACCTTGGTCGAGCTCACGCTGACCGTCGGGTTTTCTTCACCAAAGAACTTGGTGAAAGCCGTAATTTCCGCATTGTCGTTCTTGCCCGTACCCGTTCCATGTGCATTCACATAGCCGATATCGGACTTCTGAATACCGGAATTCTTAACAGCGCGATTCATCGCTTCCGTCAAGCAAAGAGCATCTTCACGCGGAGCCGTGATATGGTGAGCGTCACTCGTGATACCCGAACCGAGAATTTCACAATAGGTTTTTGCACCGCGCTTTTGAGCGTGTGCATAAGATTCCACGATTACAATGCCTGCACCTTCGCCGAGCGTAATGCCATTGCAGTGATTGAACGGAGAACATCCGTTTTCATCCAAAGCGTGCAAGGAAAGGAATCCGGAATATGGAACTGCGGCAAAAGAATCCGCACCGCCAGCCACGACGACATCTGCCTTGCCCGCGCGAATCAAGTCGCAAGCGAGAGCGATGGAAATCGTACCGGCTGCACAAGCATTTGCCACGTTCGTTACAATGCCACCTGCGCCACAGGTTTCTGCCACCTGGGACGCAATGGCCGCAATCGGCATTTTGGGGATATCATTTGCGTTTTTGCCGTTCTGGTGGTAATGTTCCACGCTGATCACGCCGCCAACACAACTTCCGATAATCACGCTCACACGCTGGTCGTCGGCAAAGTTGCCAAGACCTGCATCCTGCAAGGCTTCATTTGCAGCCTTGATGCAAAGTTTTGAAACACGATCCTTCTCTTCCGGAGCGTCGATCGCGTCCAAAGTATCGCAATGGACTTCAGCAGCGAGGTTCGCGTAACACTTGTCTGTATCCACAGAAGTGGTCTGATGAATGCCCGAAACGGAGTTCAGAGCGTTCTTCCAAGTTTCTTCAACATTGTTACCGACAGCGCAAATCACGCCAAGGCCGGTAACGACACAGCGACTATCGTTCGAAATCATGATATCCTATCCAAAAACCAGTAAAAAAAGCACAAAGCGATTAAGCTTGGTGCTTTTCGATGAAATCAGCGATCGTATCAATGCTCTGGAACGGTTCCTTTCCAGCACCGGTCATCGAAACGCCAAAGTTGCTGTCGACAAAGGAAATGATTTCCAAAGAGTCAACGGAATCAAGCCCAATTTCTTCACCAAAAAGCGGGGTGTCGTAGTTCAGAACGTCGCCATCGACGCCGAGATCCGACATAAAGAATGCCTTGAGCTTACTTTTCACTTCTTCGTTGTTCATTTTTACCTCATTTTAGAATTTTTGAAAGAATAGAAAAAAATTACATCGTTTTCACATCCAAACCGACTTTTAAACGATAGGAAGCGAGAATTTAACGATAAAAACTAGTCAAATCAGCTCTTTTCCGGAGGAAAGAAGAGATCCACCTGCGGAGGCAATTCCGCAGTCGGTTTGCCATCCTTCAAAAAACAGTGCAAAGAATACCCTTCCGCACAGAGCGTTCCTTTGACATAAGCGCAGTAATGGAACTTAAAATGAAGCTTGCCCTTGCGCATCAGGGTCGTTTTCACATCCACCGTATCGCCGTAATGAGTCGGGTAACGGTAACGCACGTTCAGTTCCAAGACAGGGCAAAGAAAGCCCTGTTTTTCCACATCCGCATAGGTCGATCCGACCGTTTTAAAGAATTCCGTTCGAGCCTGTTCAAACCAAACTGCATACACGGAATGGTGGACCACTCCCATCTGATCGGTTTCCGCATACCGGACATCAATATGGCTTGTATACTGAATCTTACACATTTCCATAACAGATTTTCCCTTTAAAACGCCTGTCTTACATAAAAAGAAAGCCCGACGTGGTCAAAATCTACCCAGGAGACATCAGCGCGTGCGAACAAGCGCTCCTTCAAGTTCAATCCGAGCAAAGCGCCAAAACCCACAGCCCTATGCCAGTCGTTGCGCATCAATTCGCTAAAGTAACCGCCGACCTTTCCACCTTCAAAAAACACATGGCCCCCGAGTCTCCAACCGAAATATTTACGGATTTCCGACTGCAAAATCAATGACTGATTGTCGTTAAAGTAAAGGCTTTCCACTCCGCGGAACCTCTGAACGCCATCGGGCCCTGCGAGCATATCAAACGGGACATTTCCTTCGGCGCGTTGCCACAATAGACCGAAAGCGGCAGTCGCCTGTAAAGGAATCGGAGTGTAACCCCTTAAATCCAGGCTTTCTATGTCAAAGGAGTAATCGCCAAAGGCTTCCGCATAAAAAATCTGTTTCCACTCCGCCAAAAAGCCATGGGCAGTCCAGTTCGTATTGTCGCGTGTATCGATGCCGAACAGGTATCCAAGTCCATTTCGCCATCCCGACTGCGGATCGGGAAAGTCCATATCGGATTCGCGGAACTGGATCTTGGCATGCTCTATGTGGACTTCCATCCCGTATTTGAACCAATCGGGAACAAAAGCCTTCGATTCAAATTTAGAGCAGAGAGAGAACTTTTCCTTGTCGTAATTCGTGAACGTGTTGATATCCGGATCGTTCCCCGAACCATAATAACTGGTGATCCAATCCTGATACTTGAGCGCGAACCAGCCGCTGATCAGGTCATGATACAAGTAAAAAAAAGGTTCGAGCACAAACTGCCATTGTCCACGGGAAGATCCGTAAGCGGTCAAGCCGATTTCCGGAACCTTGCCGTCTTTTTCATCGGGTTTGATAAAAAAAAGAACCATGGCTCCGTACAGGACTTCCGTCTCTTCGGTATAGCCTAAAACCGGGACTAGAGAAAAACGTTGGAAGTCATCCGCTTTTTGGCGGGCAACAATCTTTGACGAATCCACAAGAAGCGTGTCCACAAGCGGCACGCCCTGCAAATTATCCAGCGCATCTGCAGACGCAAACGAAGCGACTGAACACAGAAGTCCAACAATTTTCCACCAAAGCCTCATGACGGGCGGACAATATAGAAATCATTTCTTTTTCCATACGCTATTTTATGCACGATTTCGAGGCAAAAAGCCCCTATTTTTGATGGGTATATTCCAAGTTGTACTATAAATTGAAGTCCGTTTCACATTTTTTTCTTGGATTTCTGAAAAACGGAATTGATTTTAAGAAAGAAAGGAAAAAGGAACCGTAATCCATGAAAAAAATTTCTCTTGCAGCTCTTCTCTTTGGCGCCACCTTCTTCACCGCTTGCGCAGGCACTCACACTCCGGATGTCGCAGCAATGCCTGATCAGGCTCCTGTCGTTGCTGCACCGGCGATGTCGACTGAAACCTTCAACTGCACCGATGGAACCATTGTGGCAGATGAAAACCTTTGCCCGATTATCATTGATGAAATTTCTGGCGAAGAAGTCCTTGGCGTTGCTGCAGTCACCCAAGTCTCTCTTCTTTAAGCCGTATTCGTTACAGCTTCCCTCCTCAAGTCCTCTCTTTACAGAGAGGATTTTTCATTTTCCAAAGAAAAAAAGATCCAGAAAGCTAAATCCTAAATAAAAGATTCAAAACGGCGGATTTCTGCACTTAAGTCCAAGCCAGGGATCTGCGCCTGCAAATCTTTTGCCTGCAAGAGAGCGTTTTGAGCAAAGGTTTTGACCTTGAAAGAATCCGCATCGAAAATTCGATGGTTCGAAAGCTTTAAAAAGCTTTCTACTCGGGAAAGATTTCGCCAAGTTTCCTCGCTGAAATAAGACTCTCCGCATTTTTCAAAGATGTAATCTTCCGCGGTCGAAGACAGATGAATCATGTCAGCTGCGTAAAACCTGTAATCCCGAAGCTCGTCCATGGCAATTTCATAGCTCGGGAAATATTCCACATTTTTGAAAGTGTTTGCGACAGAATTGGCGCCGAGCAAGAGGGTCGCCTTGGAAAGCTGATTTCCATGAGCCCCGTCCTTGAAATGGCGAAGCGGTGAAACGGTCAAAACGATGCGCACCTGCGGATTCAATGTTTGCAAACTTTGAACGGCACTTTCTAACGCAAACACGATGCGTTCTACCGAAACGAGTTCCCGGCGAAACAGGTTTGCATTTTGACGATGGCAATTTGAAACGACCGTTCCGGATTCCTGAAGGAAGTAGCAGAAAGCCGAGCCGAGCGTCATGAAGACGACGTCTGCCTTTTGCAGAAAAGCGTGCGCGGACTCCACGGCGCCATTCATTTGTTGTAGGCACAGGTTCGAATCTTTGGAAGAGAAGCTTCCGTGAAAATCCCAGCAGTGGTAGTTTTCGCCGTCAAAGAAAATTTCGTCCGCGGTATAGAGCTTTTTGTTGGCAATCCGCTCCAGCATGTTCGCCACCGAAAGCGGATTGTAAACGATTCCAAACGGATTGACCGCTGTACGGAAGCAGAGATCGGTGAATTTATGCGAAATATTTTCTGCAAAGCAAGATCCGATAAAGGCGACGTTCGACTTCCAGTCAATGCGGATATCGGATTTCGGGATTTCTACCGGAGTCGTCCAATTCATGCTTTGCTTTTCGCCCTACTTCTTACTGCGCTTTAGTTCTTAAAAGAGTGGACCGGAGCCGGAATTCTTCCGCCTCGATTCACAAAGGCATCACAGGAATAAGCATTCACCGCCATCACCGGAGCAAAGCCCAGAAGGCCACCGAATTCCACCTTGTCACCCACCTTTTTCCCCGGGCATGGAATCAAGCGGCAGGCGGTCGTTTTTTGGTTGATCATCCCGATCGCCATTTCATCTGCGATAATGCCTGCAATGGTCGTGTCCTTGGTATCGCCCGGAATGGCGATCATGTCAAGGCCCACGGAGCAAACACAGGTCATCGCTTCGAGTTTTTCGAGTGTCAGCGCGCCCGCTTCTGCGGCGTGGATCATTCCCTGGTCTTCCGAAACCGGAATGAACGCGCCCGAAAGGCCTCCCACGTAAGAAGAAGCCATGAGGCCGCCCTTCTTCACCTGGTCGTTCAGCATGGCGAGGGCGGCAGTCGTTCCCGGAGCGCCAGCATATTCAAGGCCCATTTCGCAAAGGATGTCGGCAACGGAATCGCCAATCGCCGGAGTCGGCGCAAGCGAAAGGTCCACAATGCCAAACGGATAGCCAAGGCGTTTCGAAGCTTCTTTCGCCACAAGCTGACCGACCCGGGTCACCTTGAATGCGGTCTTTTTAATTGTTTCGGAAAGGGTTTCAAAGTCCGTGCCGCGGACCGATTCCAAGGCCTTTTTGACGACGCCCGGACCGGAAACGCCCACGTTCAAAACGACATCGCCTTCCGTGACACCGTGGAAGGCGCCGGCCATAAACGGGTTATCGTCCGGCGCGTTGCAAAAGACGACGAGTTTCGAGTCGCCGTTCAAAACGCCCTTCTTTTCGGAAAGTTCTGCGGTATCCTTGATGATCGTTCCCATCAAACGGACAGCATCCATGTCGATACCTGTTTTGGTCGAGCCTAAGTTGACCGAGGAACAGAGCACATCGGTTTCGGTCAAGGCTTCTGGAATGGAGCGGATCAAGAGTTCATCGGCAGGGGTCATTCCCTTGCTGACGAGGGCCGTGTAACCGCCCAAGAAATTCACTCCGACCTCTTTTGCAACGGAGTCCAACATCTTCGCAATTTTCACAAAGTCTGCGGAAGATTTGCAAGCGGATGCACCGACGAGGGAAATCGGCGTCACGGAGATTCTCTTGTTCACCACCGGAATGCCAAAGTCCTTCGCGATTTCATTTCCGGTTTTCACAAGGTCCTTGGCAGAACGGTAAATTTTATCGTGGATATTTTGGCAAAGCTTATCCACGTTCGAATCGATGCAGTCGAGAAGGCAGAGTCCCATCGTGATGGTGCGGACATCCAAGTTTTCCTTTTCGATCATGGCGTTGGTTTCTTCAACCTCGTGAAGATTGATCATATAAACCTCTTGTGGACAGTCCAGAATTAAAGACGGTGCATTGCGTCGAAGATGGCTTCTTTTTGCGTTTTGATCTGGACGCCGATTTTTTCTTCGCCGAGCTTGGTCAGTTCGTTCTGAATATCGCCGAACGCCTTTTGGATTGCCGAAATGTCGACGATCATCATCATGTTGAAGTAGCCCTGGACAATCGTCTGGGAGATGTCCAAGATATTGATGTTATTTTCTGCGAGGTATGTGCAGACCGTGGCGATAATTCCCACCGTATCCTTGCCGACAACCGTGATGATAGCTCTTTCTTGTGCCATGCCGAAACTCCTCAATGCTTCGTTTTACTTTTCAGCGTAAATATAGCTCCCTCGTTGGAATTCAATTTTGTAATTTGTAGCACAAAGGAGATTCCAAATGAAATTTGAAAGAAAATTTTCGTTTGTTTCTGTACTTTTGCTGACTCTGATCCTTGGCTCCTTCACCACCGCCCTCGCAAAAGCCTCTAACGACGAAAACATCCGCATCGTCAAAATCAACGACGATAACTTTGAAAAGGAAATCATAAATTCGAAGCAGCCGATCATTCTCGAAATCTCTTCGACGAGCTGCCCTCCGTGCCTCATCATGATTCCGACGCTCATCGATATTGCAAAGAACTATACCGACATTAAAGTCGCATCGATCGGTTTCGACGAACCGAATATTGAAAAGATCAAGAATACCTTCCGCATTCAGGCTTTCCCCACATTCTACTTCTTAAGAGATGGCAAGATCATCAACATGAAGATGGGCGCGATGAAAGAAGACGAACTGTTAAAAGCCTTGGAATACACTCCGGCGAAGAACGTCAAAAAAGTGACCCAGTACAAGCCTCCAAAAAAGAAGCACCTTTCCTGCTCCGTCGATGGAGAGTTCAGCGGGCTCAAGAATCACATCACGATTTCTTTTGTCTTCGGCAAAACGCAGATCGACGATGTAGACATTGTGACCGACGTGCTGATTCCGCCGGAACTCGAAGAGCACAAACCGCAGATCATGGAAAAGTTCAAAGCCAGCGGAAAGTCGGAAGTCACAGAAACCAAAACGGGCTTCAAGTTGCACACTGCGAACAACAGTCGCTTTATGCGCGCCATGGACATGAAGAGAACTTCCAACTACAGCGAAATGAAAGCGGGTCTTGAGCTCCAAGGCTTTAAGTGCGAATAGCGCCTAAAACGCTCCACCATTCACGACTTGAATATTCCCGTTCCATCCTCAAACCGACATCTTTGAACCATTGAAGGACAAATTCCTTTTCGGTCAAAAGAAGTCCAGCAAGAACGAGCTTACCGCCCCGAGCCAAAAGCTGTACCACCTGTTCGCGCATCGGTAAAAATTCGCGCAAGAACATGTTACAGACGATCACGTCAAATTGAACGCCTGGGCGGAACACATTCAAATAACCGAGAACGCAGTCGCTTTTTTCAAAGCCATTGCGTTCAAAATTTTCAGAAATGCAAGGGAGCGTTACCGGGTCGATTTCCGTTCCGACAGCGAGTCTTGCGCCACGGCGACGGGCGAACATGGAAAGGATTCCGGTGCCTGTGCCTATATCCAAAACCGATTTTCCCTGTAAATCGATAAATTCCATCAGATTCGCAACGCCGCATGTGGTATCGTGTTCACCGGTTCCAAAAGCGGTCTTCGCTTCGAGTTCAAGAACGACCGCGTCCGGATCTTCGGGGGTGAATTTGACCCAAGGCGGACGCACCCACAGGTGAGGGCTTACCTGCACCGGTTTTGCGCTGTCCCGAAAAACCTGCACCCAGTCCGTATCCGGTTCTTCCGTCACCCGAAAATGGTACTGCGGAAACTGCTGTACAAGGCGGTCCCGTTCCAAGCGATCGCTCGTGTAAAAACAAAAATGCGAAAGCCCGTCATCGGTCGGGTCTAATTCTTCGAGCGAGGCAACACCCGCTTCAAAAAGCAAATAGCTCGCAAGTTCAAAATCTTCCGCAGGACAATCGCCTTCCGCTTTGTACCAGGTTTCCGTTTTCTGCATAGGCGCAAATTTAAAAAGGAAACTATAGATTATAATAATTCAAAAAATCTAAAAAAATGTTTTTTCGTTATGCGATTTTTTGAGAAAACTAACAATCGATTGCCTCAATGAGGACATCTTGCAGGAATTCGCCGGGCTGATAGCCGAAAAAAGCGGCCAGCCGGATAAAGTTTGTCATGGTGAGCTGGGTGTGGCTAAAGTGTCCACTCTTGCGTTTTACGCCTACTTCCACACCGTAAAGGGTGTTCTTGTGGAGACCAAGCTGGAATGCGAGCCCGTCGCGGGTGATGCCACGAGCCTTGCGATGCCGCCTAAGAACCTTTGCGAGGGCTTCAGCGAAGCGGTCGTCCTCCATTTTCTG
>NZ_JALFIA010000038.1:0-4103 GCF_022776125.1 Hallerella sp.
TCTTCGAGAACGATTTCCTTGAGGACCTTGGCAACGCGACCGTCGATCTGGCGCTGAACGAATTCCGGCTTCGTCTGCTTACCGGAAGCTTCGATCTGAGCCTTTGCGATTTCCTTTTCCTTTTCGATGGTTTCAGCCGGAACAGCGGCATCGTTCAAAGCGACCGGTGCGAAAGCAGCGGCCTGCATAGCGATGTCCTTAGCAGCAGCCTTGAGGGCTGCTTCGTCTGCAGAACCTTCGTAAGAGAGTTCGGTAATCACGCCGATCTTACCGTTCATGTGGCTGTAAACGCCAAACACGGAGTTCGGAGCCTTCTTGAGTTCCTGGAATTTGCGGAAGTCGATGTTTTCCTGGATCTTGACGAGCACGTCCTGGAGCACATCGTTCACCTTCTTGCCGTCCACAACAGCATTCTTCAAGTCTTCCACAGAGGCAATAGCCTGAGTTTCGACAGCCTTGACAGCCATGTTCGCGAGAGCGACGAAGTCAGCGTTGTTGGAAACCGGTTCGGTTTCGCAAGAGAGTTCAAATGCAGCAGCCTTGTCCGCTGTTTCTACGAGGTAGATACGGCCTTCCTTCGCAGCCTTGTCAGCGCGCTTTGCGGCGACAGCAGCACCCTGCTTACGGAGAAGTTCAACAGCCTTGTCCTGATCGCCTTCAGCTTCGATCAAAACCTTCTTGCACTGCATCATGCCCACGCCGGTCTTCTGGCGGAGCTCGTTAACCATAGCGGCTGTAATTTGAATTGCCATTATTACTTTTCCTCAGATTTTGCAGACTTGTCTTCAGACTTACGCGGACGGCTAGAACGCTTGCGCGGAGCCGGAGCGTCGTCATACTTCTTAGCAGCAGATTCTGCATCAGCATTCTTAGCGACTTCAGAGCGAGCCGTTACGTTGTCTGCAATGTAGTCCACAATGAGCTTGATAGACTTCACAGCGTCGTCGTTAGCCGGAACCGGGTAGTCCACGAGGGTCGGATCGACGTTCGTGTCGCAGATACCGATGATAGGAATGTGGAGGCGACGAGCTTCAGCCACAGCGATGTGTTCGTGGTGGAGGTCCGTGACGACAAGAAGACCCGGGAGGGTTGCCATTTCACGGATACCGCCAAAGACGCCGAGCATCTTTTCGCGGAGACGAGTCTTATCGAGAACTTCCTTCTTGGAAAGAACCTTGAAGAGACCTTCAGATTCCATCTGGTCGATCTTGTCGATCTGCTTGATGGACTTACGAACGGTCTGGAAGTTGGTGAGCATACCACCGAGCCAGCGGTTGGACACGAAGAAGTGGTTGGTCTTCTTAGCGGCGTCTTCAACGATAGCGCGTGCGGTCGGCTTGGTACCGACGAAGAGAACGCTCTTACCTTCGCTCGAAATACGAGCAGCGACCTTGCCAGCTTCTTCGAGGAGCTTGATCGTCTTGTCGAGGTTGATGACGTAGATGTCATTCTTCTTGGCAAGGATGTACGGCTTCATCTTCGGGTTCCAACGCTGAGCCTGGTGACCAAAATGAGCGCCTGCAGAGAGCAATTCTTCAACGGAAGGCAAATTAGCCATGATGATTTTCCTTTTTTCGGTTATTCTTCCCAACTTGAATGAAACCGCAAAGCGGGACCTGATTTGGTTCAGAGTCCAGCCACCGAAGCGATTTTTACAAGCCGGTGCTTGATTATACTTAAGCGGAATTGCTTAAGCGAACGGAAATATAGAAAATGACGTTCAATCTGTTGAGTGCATAAAAAAGAAAGACCCCACATCCGGGAGCCTTTCTTTTGAATTTTGCAATGCGTGAAGCGGAGATTAGCGTTTGGAGAACTGGAAGTTCTTACGAGCCTTCTTGCGACCGAACTTCTTACGTTCCACAGCACGAGAATCACGAGTCATGAGACCCTGCTTCTTGAGAGCGGACTTGTCTTCTGCATTGTTCGCAACGAGAGCGCGAGCGATGCCAAGACGGACTGCACCCATCTGGCCAGCAATGCCGCCGCCGTGAGCGTTCACTTCGACATCCCACTGATCTGCGTTGTCGAGGACTGCGAACGGGAGGTTTGCAATCATGTTCTGAACGTCAGAGTGGAAGTATTCCTTAAAATCACGACCATTGATGATACGCTTGCCGGTACCCGGCTTCAAGATAACAGCAGCGATGGCGTTCTTGCGACGACCGGTGCCACGGTAGATCTTCTTAGATTTTGCGGTAGTAATAGCTTTATCCTCCGTCCTAGAAATCGATGCTTACGGTTTCGAGGTGTTGGGCTGCGTGCGGCTGTTCCGCGCCAGCGTAGATTTTGAGTTTCTTCAGCATCTTCTTGCCGAGAGCGGTATGCGGGAGCATGCCCCAGATAGCTTCGGAAAGCGGAGCAGTCGGGTGCTTAGCGATCAAATCAGAATAAGTGATCCAACGCTCGCCACCGATGTGACCCGTGTGATGGAAATACTGCTTCTGTTCAGCCTTCTTACCGGTGGTAAGGACCTTTTCTGCATTGATAATCACCACGTAGTCGCCAGTGTCGACGTTCGGGGAGTAGATAGCCTTGTGCTTGCCCATCAAAAGGCGAGCAGCAGCGGTAGCAACGCGGCCAAGGGGCTTGCCTTCAGCATCGATGAGCTTCCACTGACGAGTGACCGTCTTCGGGTTCACCATAATGGTTTTCATGTCATTCCTCTAAAGTTTCTGCGGACACAGAAACGTGTCGCAGTTCCGGCGTCAAAATTAGAAACCCACAAACAAAAATCAAGGGCAAAAAAGTCTTATTTTTACAATTTTTGCCTAAAATAAGGCGTTTTTAGTTCTATTAATTATATTAATCAATAGAATCATAATAATATTTTCGGATGTTTTGACCTTTTTTTTGGCAACCGAAAGTCGCTTTTCTAAATTCACACCATGCCTGTGAATTTGACAGAAGGAAGTGTCTTTAAGAACATAGCCGTCTTTTCAACGCCCTATTTTGTCGCCTACTTTTTGCAGACCCTTTACGGCCTTGCGGACCTATTCGTCGTTGGACAGTTCGAAGGCGCGGAAGCGATTACCGCGGTTGCCGTGGGAAGCCAGGTGATGCACTTTCTGACGGTGATAATCGTCGGGCTTGCCATGGGCACGACCGTTTTGACAAGCCGTGCCGTGGGCGCTGGAAACCTGCGAAGCGTTTCGAGGATTACCGGAAACACGATTGTTCTCTTTAGTCTTTTCGCCGTGATTTCAACAGCGGTCCTCTTGCTTTTATGCGGACCGATCGTAAGCTTGCTCAAGACGCCTGCAGAAGCCGTCGATGGCACCGTGCGCTATTTGCAGATCTGTTTTGCCGGGATTCCTTTTATTGTGGCGTACAACCTGATCGCGGCGATTTTTCGCGGCATGGGAGATTCCAAGCACCCGATGTACTTCATTGCGGTCGCCTGCGTGCTGAACATTATTTTGGATTACGTGTTCATGGGCAGTATGCGCCTCGGCGCTGCGGGAGCGGCTCTCGCCACAGTCCTTGCGCAGTCGATGAGCGTTCTAGTTTCCCTTTTCGCGGCAAAAAAACTGCATTTAGGAGTCAAGCTTTGCCGTCGGGATTTTAGGCCGCACAAGGCTTTGTTCAAAGGACTTTTGAACATCGGCGCACCGATTGCCGCCCAGGACGGATTCATTCAGGTTTCATTTCTGTTCATTACGATGATCGCAAACAGCCGCGGCGTTGAAATCGCGGCGGCCGTCGGGATTGTGGAAAAGATCATCACCTTCCTGTTCCTTGTTCCATCCACCATTCTTTCGACGATTTCCGCGATTGCAGCGCAGAACATGGGAGCCGAAAAGCCAGAGCAGGCGAAGAAAACGCTTTGGACAGGAACCGCGATTGCGGCAGGGATAGGACTCTTTTTTGCGATGATATTCCAGCCGTTTTCCGAGCCGTTCCTTGCGCTGTTCTCAAGCGACGCTTCCGTGGTACGGTTTGGAACGGAATACCTGAGAACCTATGTGATCGACTGCCTGGTTGCAGGAATCCACTTTTGCTTTAGCGGATACTTTTGCGCCTGCGGACTTTCCATTCTTTCGTTTGTGCACAATGCTCTTTCGATTGTGCTCTTCCGCATTCCGGGAACCTGGCTTGCCGCC
>NZ_JALFIA010000040.1:0-6005 GCF_022776125.1 Hallerella sp.
CTCAAATAAGTCAACACAGTTCCATCATAAGAAACATTTTCTATGGTTCCTTTATTTTTGCCAACTAGCCCGCCAATGTTACCATAACGTTTTTTTGATTTTGTAGAATCAACATGGGCGTACACATAAGCATTATCCACGCTTAAATTCTTAACCACTCCATTTTCACCCACGACACCAAATAGGCCCCGGCTAATGGAGTCCGCCTTGGCAGCCAACGTATCATTCACATACAGACCGCTGATCTTATGACCATTTCCGTCAAACACACCATCAAAGGCACGGGTCGAAGTATCGCCTATGGCCTTCCAGCGGGTGGTTCCGCTTTTATCGGTAACCTCCGTGTCCCACAGCACAATGTCGTTAGCCAGCTGGGCATTTATGGTGGTCTTGCCCGAATTCACCTGCACCGCAAACCAGGCCAGTTCCTCGGGCGTGGTAATCTGGTAAAACACCTTGCCATCAATCTTCTTGGTGTTTTCGGGTTCACTGGTGCCCCCAAGCCAATTGGCAAAGGAGCAACTTGCCGCCAACAGCAGCATCGCTAGAATTTTCGTTAATTTTGTCATATCGTCCCCTTTATTTTAATGTCACCTTTGTCACACATGTGCGGTTTTCGCAACTCACTTGGACTTCAACCTTTTGATGACTTAACTTCGCGGCAACAAGCATCTGGTATTCCCACTGACGCCAGTCATTAGGTACCTTTAGCCCTTCGGATTCCGCAATGGGTTCGCAAGGTTTATCGCCATTCCAAAACACATTGTACTTCTTTTCGTCCTTTTCCAGACTGAATCCATCCCCGCCCCGGATTGTAAAATATCCATCCGAAGAGATTGTTTCCACATAGCCTTCAATCTTAAACATCACATCTCCTTCAAAAAATCTTTTGAATCCAGTCTTTGCTTTGTTCCTTTCCAATCGGGATAGACCACATCAATGGTCACGCCCAGCATCTGCAACTCCTTGAGCAACGGCTTCTTGGCTTCTGCAGGAATCCTGATTTTTCGGCGAATCATTCCGTTACGAGGGGCATCCTTCCATTGGGCGAGCTTGGTACGATCTCCATCAATGCCATAAATCATAAACGCACCTTGCTGCGCCCGAATCCGGGGGTTGTTCAGCAAAGGATGAACACAGAATACGCCTTCCATATCTTGCTTTTTTATCCATCCAACAAAATGAGGTTTTTCGGCCTTAATTTCATGGAGCAGGTACTTTATAGGTCCACTTTCATTGAACCTTTTGCGGTCATGTTCCTCGTCAGCATCAAGATTGCGAATGTCTAGATTATCTTCGTGCTGATACACAGCAATATTCGCCAGAATGCTAACCGCGTCGGAATGATAATTCTTGATTTTGTCTTCAGGAACTTCGTAGACATATATAACCCCATCCCTACAGCCTTCTTTTTCGTTACTCATACCGTAATCAGGATCGTTGTAGCAAGCAAAAAACACTGCCTGCAGCGCACTTGTGGTAATATCCAAAAGACGAGTGGGGACTTGGTAATGTTGCATCAAGACAAGTTTTTCAAAAGTTGACCTGCAGGCGGCAAATTCGTCGGGCAAGCGCCGTTCTGCCTCGCGGAAAATCTTCGTTTCCTTTTTCAAGCGATCATTTCTTGCAATACAAGGGGTCGCTCCCGTCGGGCCATAGTCCTCCGCTTCACCTCGGTAATAATAACAGACATTTTCACGATGGCCCTCCAGGCCTTCGCGTTCTATCTGTTTCAGGCAGTCCAAAAGTTCTGCAATGGAATGAATCGTGCGCACGATTTGAATGTAAACAAAAAAAAACAATGTCAAGTATTTTTGCCGAAAACGGCAAAAAACTTGACTTTTTTCGGTAATTTTCACAGAAGATTCATGACTTTTGCCACCATTTTGACACTTTGTGACAAGAATTTGTGTGTACATTTGATTGCGGCGAAATTCGCAGATTTCAAACCGATTTCTGATTTTTAGATAAGCAAAACCGAAGCACAAAACCGTCGCTTTTCAGCATGTAGCGACAGGAGGATAAATGCAAAAATATTACCTGCAAAAAGTACCATTATGGTACATTTATATCTATATTTCAATCAAGACAGATTCTTTTGCGTTTGAGGAGGCTTTCTGAATGGAACACCTCGGCAAAGCACACTATGATTTGGAGTTGATTAAAAAACTGCTCCAGGACAAAGACAAAAGATTTGTTACACGATCTTCTAAACAGACTGCCGTTCTGCTAGGATACACAGACGAAGATTCAATCGTTGAACGCGTATGCAAATTAAGGAGTAACGAAATATACAAGACTATGACAACCGACGCTGACACAACTCTTTGGCAAGATGTTTATCATTCCTCCGACAAAAAAGCAGATGGTTCTTGCGTAAAGCTGTACATCAAAATTCAAATAACAAAAAATGGAAACGGAGTTGTCATTTCGTTCAAGGAGCTATAAATGATTATCAAAGAATGTCCCATTTGCAGCGCAAAAGTGATCCGAAAAAAAGTAAAAGAAACCTACACCTACAAGGGTAAATCCATCACCGTAAACAACCTTCCAATTTTCCATTGTACCGGATGTGGCGAGGAATTCATTGACGAGGAACGCGTCGGACCAATCAACAAAAAACTCGACGCTCTCTACCGGGAAGTGGAGGGCTTATTGCAGCCCCAGGAAATCGTAGAAATTCGCAAGAAGTTCGGTTACTCCCAGGAAGAATTTGCAGAAATCGTAGGTGGCGGACCGAAGGCCTTTGCCAAGTACGAAAAAGGAACCGTGACACAGAGCCGTTCCATGGACAACCTGCTTCGCATCCTGCGGGATTCCTCGGACGCCATGGCCATTCTAACAAATCAAAAAGCAATCTGCGCCTGCGAAGCCAAAAGTGCTTATCAGGTAAAAAAAGACAAGAGTTCGTCCTGTTCAAAGACATCTCGTTCGTGAAGTTCACTGTTTTTTTCTAAATTTGCCCACATTAAGAAATTATTTGTGGAAATAAATTATGGAAACTCGTTACAATTCTAAAGATGTGGAAGCCCGATGGCATAAGACCTGGGCTGAGAATAACAGTTTTGCACCCAGCGGAAAGGGCGAACCGTTCTCGGTCGTGATTCCGCCCCCGAACGTTACCGGCGCACTCCATCTGGGACACGCTTTGAACGATACGCTCCAGGATATTTTGGTACGTTACCGCCGTAAGACGGGCCGCGACACCCTTTGGATTCCGGGTACGGACCACGCGGGCATTGCCACGCAGGCCGTGGTCGAAAAGCGCCTTTTCCAAGACGAACACAAGACGCGTCATGACATCGGTCGAGAAGCCTTGGTGGAACGTATTTGGAAATGGAAGGACGAATACGAAGCCCGTATCACCAAGCAGCTCAAGAGCCTCGGCGTTAGCTGCGACTGGAGCCGCCAACGCTTCACGCTGGACCCGGTCTGCGCAAAGGCCGTGCGCCACGCCTTCTTCAACCTGTTCAAGAAGGGCCTCATTTACCGCGGCAAGCGCCTGGTGAACTGGGATACCAAGCTCCAGACCGCCGTCGCCGACGACGAAATCTACTACGAACACGTGAAGGGCCACTTCTGGACGTTCAAGTATCCCCTGGCCGACGGTTCGGGATTTATCCCCGTTTCCACGACCCGTCCGGAAACCATCATGGGCGATACCGCCCTCGCCGTGCACCCCAACGACGAACGCTATGCGCAGTTCATCGGCAAGATGCTGAAGGTGCCCTTCGTTGACCGCGAAATTCCGGTGATTGCCGACGCTATCCTGGTGGACAAGGACTTCGGTACGGGTTCCGTGAAGGTGACGCCCGCACATGACCCGAACGACTATGCGACGGGCCTCCGTCACAAGCTCCCGATGATCAACATCATGAACGACGACGGCAGCCTGAACGAGAACGCCGGCAAGTTCCAGGGTCTCAAGGGCCAGGCCGCCCGCGACGCCGTGGTGGCAGGTCTCGAAGAACTGGGCCTCCTGATCAAGGTGGAAGACCACGAAATGGACGTGGGCCACTCCGACCGCAGTAAGACCGTGATCGAGCCGTACCTCAGCGACCAGTGGTTCGTGAAGATGGACGTGCTCGCCGAAAACGCGATGAATGCCGTAAAATCCGGTGAGATCAAGATTATCCCGGAACGCTACGCCAACAAGTATCTGGACTGGCTCGCAGAAAAGCGCGACTGGTGCATCAGCCGTCAGCTCTGGTGGGGTCACCGCATTCCTATCTGGCACACAGACGCAAGCGAAGACGAACTGAATGCCGCATTCGCGGGCCGCGACGACATCTACTTCTACAAGGCCGAAAACGGCGGCTACCTCGTGTGCAGCCAGGAAGAAGACCTCAAGCCCGACGCGGTGCCGGGTCACGAACTCAAGCAAGAAGAAGACGTGCTCGACACGTGGTTCTCCAGTGGCTTGTGGCCGCACTCCACGATGGGCTGGCCGGAAAACACCGACACGCTCAAGCGCTACTACCCCACCAGCGTGCTCGTGACTAGCCGCGACATCATTACGCTGTGGGTCGCCCGCATGGTGCTCTTCAGCCAGGAAAACATGGGCACGGTCCCGTTCCACACGGTGTACATCCACCCGAAGATCCTCGACGGCAATGGTCAGACCATGAGCAAGTCCAAGGGCAACGGCGTGGACCCGATGGATATCGAAGAGAAGTACGGTACCGACGCTCTGCGCTTCGTGATGGCAAGCCTCTGCACCGACAACCAGGACGTGCGCCTGCCGGTGAAGAAGGAAAAGCAGCCGGACGGCCGCGAAATCAACACCAGCGAAAAGTTCGAAATCGGCCGTAACTTCAGCAACAAGCTGTGGAACGCCTGCCGCTTCCTTTACCCGCAGCTCGAACAGGCCGGTGCGCTTGCCGCCGAACTTCCGATGGACAAGAACTTGTTCGCACTGGAAGACAAGTGGATTCTGAGCCGCCTGCAGACGACCATCAAGGACGCCACCCGCATGCTCGAAGAATACCACTTCGCCGAACTCGCCGGGTTCCTGTACCGCTTCGTGTGGGACGACGTGTGCTCCAGCTATCTCGAGATTAAGAAGTCCGTGATCAACAGCGAAACGCTCACCGCCGAAAAGAAGAACGCGATGGCCATTCTCAGCTACGTGCTGAAGAACGTGCTCGACTTGCTCCACCCGGTGATGCCGTTCATTACCGAAGAACTGAACAGCATCCTGTTCCAGGGCAGCGAAATGGTCATCAGCCGCGCATGGCCCAAGGCCGACGAATCGCTCATTGACGCAAAAATCGAAGCCGCATTCGACCAGGCATTCGCCGTGGTGGAAAGCGTGCGTGGCGTGCGTGGCCGCTACAACGTGAGCCCCGCCACCAAGCTCAGCGCCGTGGTGAGTGTGGACGATGCTGCAACGGAAGCAAGCGTGAAGGACTGCATGGCAATCATCACCGAACTTTCGGGTCTCTCTGACCTGAGCGTCGCCGTGAAGGCAGTGAAGCCGAAGTTCAGCGCCAGCGCCGTGGTGCCCGGTGGCGAACTCTACATCCCGCTGGAAGGTATCCTCGACCCGGCAGCAGAAATCGCCCGCCTCGAAAAGGAAATCGAGAAGGCCAAGGCATTCGCCGCCAGCATCGAACGCAAGCTCTCGAACGAAAAGTTCGTGAGCGGTGCCCCCGAAGCTGTGGTAAACGCCGAAAGGACGAAGCTTGCTACGCAGATGGATATTATTGCTAAAAACGAGAAGGCTCTCGAAGAATTGCGTTAGTCGCGATAAACCTTAAAAAATCAAGACAGGAGTCCCTCTCGGGCTCCTGTTTTTGCAACCCAGTCATCAATCAACAGACGAAGTTCCTGCGTATCAATCATCATTTCGCGGCTATTGTCGTCAAGGGCGTAATTGTCCCTTACGAAGGTGAAATCTGGGCGGATAAGCCATGAGCATTCATTCCCGAAGGACTCAATACTTTTTCGTTTCCCGATAAGTACCTGCTCTACCTGCTGACGAATTGAATCGTGAAATTCCCTAA
>NZ_JALFIA010000053.1:0-34164 GCF_022776125.1 Hallerella sp.
TTTTTCCGACAGAAAAAGCTGGTTTCTTCATTGAACTTTTTCCTTATGCGACCGACTTCAGGGCCACATGGTTAAAATATATCTCCGAGGGTGTGGTTGTCAAGAGATGAGTTCCTGCGAGCGGCCCTTGCCATCCATCGACAGCGAGTTCGACAGCCTCGAGGCAAGCATCCGGCGGCTGTACCAGTCAATAACCGCGCTCAGGTACACGAACCCGTGCTTGAGCCGGATGTAGGTAATGTCGGTACTCCACACCTGGTTCACGAGCGTAACCTTCACGCCCCGAAGCAGGTAGGGAAACTTACGGTGCATCGCATTGGGCACGGTCATGCGGGTGCGCTTGGATGTTTCGGAGATGCTTTCGCGGCTGCCGACCGGCTTAAATCGCAAGAAATTCAACCATCAAACAATCGGACGCTTAAAAAACTGTCGGATTTTTTCTATGTCGCGAGTCACCGTCAAAGAGAGCATCAGTAAAATGCGCGCCTTTTGCGGGTTCAAAGAACCTGCCGCTATGAAGCCGAATTTTAAATCTTCGACTTCACCGCCTTCCGTGTAAACGCCGCCGTAAGGACACCGTGTAGAACGCACCATCAAAATTCCCTGCTTTACCGCTTTTTCAGCCAGCTGTTGCACAGCGCCATAAAGGTTTCCCCCGCCAACGCCCGCAAGCACAATGCCGTCGTAATGAGCATCGATAAATGCCTGCATCGGGAGCGTAGAAGCTCCGCCGTAGCCGTAAACGATTCCCACGCGCGGAAGTTCCAAAAGTTTTCGCACGTCAAATCCTGCGCTTAAACCGTGTGGCACGCGAAAGTCCGTTTTTACCGCATCCAAAGCGTCAAGCGCGTGGCTGTCTTTTTTAAAAGCTTCGCTCGCTTCAAAAATTTTTTGACCGAGGCAAAGCAAAACTTCGCGACCCGCATTCGTTGCGCTTACCGCCGACTTCACTGCCACAAGCAAATTCGCAGGGCCATCCGCATCCACGGCATCCGAAGGGCGCATGGATCCGACAAGGACAATCGGCTTTGGGCTGTGCACGGTCAGATTCAAAAAGAACGCGGTCTCTTCCATCGTATCGGTGCCGTGAGTGATCACCACACCGTCCACGTCTTCTAACGCGAGAACTTCATCCACGCGTTTAGAAAGCGCAAGCCAAATGGATTCATCCATATCTTGCGAACCGATGTTGCAAAACTGCTCATATTCAAGCGAAGCAATTTCTTTTAAACCGGAAACAGCCGCAAGAATATCTTCGATCGAAGTTTTCCCCGCTTCGTAGCCGTTTCCCGACGATTTTCCGGCGATCGTTCCGCCCGTCGCAATGATTCGGATTTTAGACGCCATTTACTTTCCAAACGGCATAATCAAAATTCTTGAATTCCGTTTATGATTGTAATGGTCGCGCTTGGTCTTTGGCAAGTCTTCGAGAGTACCGTCCCTAAAGCCCAGTTGGTAGAACCAGTCGAGAGCCTGCGTCGTGAGCAAAAAGACCATGCGATAACCACGCATACGGGCTGTCGCCACAAGGTGACGCACAATCGCCGCGCCGACACCCGACTTGCGGTAGTTTGCCGCCACGGCAATCGCCGCGACTTCTGCCGTATTGTCTTCGAAAGGATGCAAAGCGCCGCTACCGTGAATGGCGTTGTCTATCGCGTACACCACGTAATCCTGCAACTTGTCGGAAATCGATTCCTGCGTTCTCGGAATCAAGTAACCCTTGGTAATGTAATCCTGCATAATACGCAGAATATCCGGAATGTCATCGATCGTTGCCGGACGAATACTCGAATACTGATTCGCGTACACCATGGTACCGTCACCGCGGCTCGAGAAGACTTCCTGCAGAACGCTGCCCTGCGTTTCACCGCTCACCAAATGCACTCGGTTTGCTCCCGCCTTGCAAGCGCAAATCGCATTCTTCAAATAATCAACCTGGGTGTACGTGAGCTTTTCCGGATTCAGGTCCAGAATTTCCTGAGCCTGTTCAATATCCAAAGCCGAAATCACACCGCTTGCGGTCACGTCCAAATACTTGGTATTCTTTCCGGTCGTAAGGCCGTCTGCACAAATGCCATTTTCACTGCCAATGAAAAAGAGCTTTCCCACCGTCAAATATTTGCAAAGTTCCATCGCAAGTTCGGTACTCGAAATATTATACGCGTGACCGATCTTGTTCCAGCCGATCGGCGGAATAATGGGAATGTAGTCTTCCGAAAGAATGTGTTCAATGATATTCTTTTCGATGCGCTCAATGCGACCAGTGCGCATGTAGTCCACACCGTCGATAATACCCATGCTGCGCGCGGCAACCCAGTTGCCCTGCATACCGTGGCAACCACCGGCCGTTAAATGGCTCATAATGCGCTGGGCAGCACCCAAAGAAGCCTGTTCCACAAGCGGCAAAGCTTCTTCATTCGTGAGGCGTACACCATTATGAAATTCCGAAGAAATTTCCCAAGCCTTGAGCTGACGGTCAATGCTCTTACGCGTACCGGGAACAATCAAGATTTTGACACCGATCTTGTGCAAAAGCGTAATATCTCGAATCAGCACGGGGAACAGCGGATGATCCATCAGGCTGTCTTCGATTTTCAAAATGAAGAGCTGACCCTTGAAACGGGTAATGTAACCGAAGACTTCGCGAATAAATCCGGCGACTTCGATATTCTGCACATTCAGATGTTCAATACCATTGTTCATACGACTAATATAATTTTTCCACTTTGCCTTTAAAACAAGAACCCGCCATTAGGCGGGTTTTTGTAAAGCTTTTATCGAAGATTAAGCCTGCGGGGCTTCTTCCGAAGCGGCTTCTGCTGCCTGCTGGGCGGCGAGAGCCTTCTTGAATTCTTCGACGGTTGCGATGTATTCGTCGATCTTGTCGTCTCGGGAATCCAAGTGATCCAAAATGATCTTCGTGTGTTCTTCGTTAAAGACCGTCTTGAGCTGGCGATTCGCGTGACCCTTGTAACCCCATTCCTTGATACGCTCATCCGTCAGAATGTAGCTGTCCTGAAGAGACACAAAGTGCATCGGGCCCTGGACCGCGATGTTCTTTTCGAGAGTCATGCATTCCGGTTCTTCTGCACCCGGGGTAGCCATGTAGTTCTGAATATGACGGGAACGAACATCCTTCGTATTCATGATCTTCATGTAGCCCATGATCAGGTACTTGTCTTTATAATCTGCATCGCCGCCTTCATAGCGGGTGCCGAAGAGGATGTAGCGGCTCTTGTTCGTCTGAACGATCTTGTTGATCTGCTTGACGTTGCAGCAAGACATGAAGCCGTAGGTAGAAGTTTCGTAGTTCGGTTCCGAAAAAGAACCCTTTTCGTTTTCATTCAACTGGTCACGGACCGGGACAACGGACAAGCGGCTGGTTTCCACATAGAGCAAACTACCCGTGTTCTTACCACGGAAGCCTTGCCAGCCGGTTAAATTAATTTGAATTTGCGGCATAAATTCGTCCTTTCCTCAGAGTAAAAGAATTAAAAGCGGACCAAGGGTGGTTCGTTTTTCAACAGCAAGATATAAAATTATAGGTTAAAAAGACAAATTTTTTGCAAAAACATCTTTTTCGCCGAAAAATATCGCTCCTCGGCTAAAAAATTCAGGCGTATCGGTCGTCAAAAACTCCACTTTTCCCTGTCGAGTGAGCCTTTTTTCGATTTCCGGATGTCTTTTGAGGTATTCTTTGGTTTTTTGAGCAACAATTTCACCCTGGGACACCACCCGAACCCCTTGCGGAACGACCGACTGAATGACCGGCAAGAGCAACGGATAATGGGTACAGGCGAGCAAAATAGCGTCGATTTCAGGATCTTTTAAAAGCAGACGTTCAATGTCCCGCTTGACAAAAAAACGGGTTCCCTCGCTCTCGATTTCTCCGTTTTCGACGAGGGTCGCCCACAAAGGGCACGCCTGCTGGGTCACCTTCAACTGAGGAAAAAAGTGCCCGATTTCGAGCGGATAGCTCCCTGAAATGACCGTTCCCGCCGTTCCGAGGACGCCCAAATGGCCCGTTTTAGAAAAAGAACCTGCCTCTTCGGCGGTAGGACGAATGATGCCGAGGACGCGGTTGCTCGGGGCGATTTTGGGCAGGTCGTGCTGCTGGATGGTTCTGAGCGCCCGTGCCGAAGCCGTGTTGCAGGCGAGGATCACGAGCGGACATCCGCGGTTAAAAAGAGCCTTGACCGCTTCGAGCGTGTAACGATAAATGGTTTCAAAGGTGCGGGAACCGTATGGGGCGCGAGCGTTATCGCCCAGGTACGTAAAGTCGTATTCCGGAAGCGCCTTGCGCAGTTCGTGAAGAATCGTGAGACCGCCAAATCCCGAATCGAAGACTCCGATCATGTTTACCTCCGCATGCGGGACTGCACCTTGCGAATAGAATCCTTGGCGAATTCTCCCGGCAAGAGCTCTCCCGGCGAAGTGCGAAGGTCATCTTGATTGCGAAAACGCGCCTTGGACGGAGCGTTCATCTTTGCGACTTCCTTTTGAAGTTCGCTCAGGTACTTTTCCCAGTCCTGAATGGACTCGTCGAGTTCCCCGCGCGTTTGCAACATGATATCGCGGAGCTGTTCAAGTTCACGCATCTGGTCGCGCTTCATAATCCAAAGCTCTTCTTCTTCGGGCATGCGCTCGATGTTAAAGAGCAGATTCAGATACTTGTTTTCGGCGGCGATGTAAGCGGAATAAGCTTCCTTGTACATGTAGGCACGGTCTTCGGCCATCGTCTGCTGCGCGGACTTGGTGCCCGAGCAAGCGGAAAACAGGGCGAACGTGCCTACAAAAAAGAATGGTACAAGGGACGTTCTCATTTTTCCACCGGAGTCGTTGCACCGTACGTATAAAGGCGTTCAAGGCCTGTGCTGCTGCGGAACGTCGCCGTGTCACCGGTCTTTGCGTTCACCATCGTATGCACGCCATGCTTGATTTCCTGTTCCTGGCAAGGAATGCCGTTTGTCGGATCGATCGCGACACGGTAAGCCGTTTCATATTCCGCCGAAAGCCCCTTGTTGTAAGCCTGGAACTTTTCGGTGCCTATCTTGCTATTCACGTGCTGTTCCCAGATGTAGTACGGGAAATTTTCCTTTTCCTTGATGTACACCGTGTAGTTCAAACATTCGCGCTTGTCTAAAGTCTGGAAGCCGCTCGTGACCACGGAGTCGATCTGGATTAAGCCGAACTTGAGACGTCCGCGTTCTTCGAGAATCTTTGTGATGTTTCCCTTGGTGGGAACCGGGCCTTTGAGCAGATGCGTCATTTCGTAGCGGTGGCGTTCCTGACGTTCCAAGTGCTTGATGTAGTCCGGGTTCAAAAGCTGGTTGCGCCAACGCTGCGGCATCGGAATGCGGTAGAGCAGGGAGTCGAATTCGTCAAAGCCTTGGATGCTCACCGTGCGAAGGTCCACGCCTTTCGTTTCGACTACCGGAAGCCTCCACTGGAGTTCCGCCGGGTGCGAATTTTTGAGGTAGCCGCGGGAATTGTCGATTTCGAAGCTGCGACGGATGACCGTGGTGTCGCCATTCTGCGAATAGTCCAGATGAACGTAGTCGGCGGTAATCGTTCCAACGCGTTCTACGCCTGTTAAGTCAAACGTGGAATAAATACTTTCGACATAAAGTTCTACAGGAACCGTTTCCGAGAGCTTGTAATTCACTTCAACTTCCGAGGAACAAGCCATCAAGGAAAGAGCCGCTAAAGCGTGGATGCTGTACTTCATTCTTCTCCGTCAATTTTTTCGCTGTTGAGCACGACGCGAATCTGCTTTTCGAGGAGGAGCGCATCCGAATCGGCATTGATAAATCGAACCTTAAAGTTTCCTTCTTTCGCTCTAAAGATTTCTGCCGCATTGGCAATGCCTCCCTTACGAGCCGAAGAAACGAGAATCGTATAGGAACCTTCCTTTGCATTCACCTTGCTCGTTTTGGAAGAAATCTGCTTGCCGTCCGCACTCAAGACTTCCCACTTGATTTTCGAAAAGTCAAAGTTCTTGCCGTAGCGGAACTGCATCACGAACGGATCGGAACTGTGGAAGACACTGCCCGTGTCCACGACGACAGCACGGTTCGAAATAAAATCCTTACCCGTCACAATCGACATCGGTTCCGAAGAACAAGCCGCAAGAATCAAACCTGCAGCGAAAGCCAGTAATAGTTGAAGTTTTTTCATTGTTTCCCCTATGATTTAAAACCAGAAGCGCAAGCCGAAGCGCACATAAAAGTCCGGCAGTTGCCAATCGGATTTATGATCGTCATCATACCACATGTAGTGATATTCTCCGACCGGATTGAGTTCGATGTAAAATTCCAGAGGGACCGGCTTCGGGAATTCCCAGCCCCAGCCGCCCACGATACCCGCGCGGAACGCCAAACCGGATTCCGAATCATACTCATTGCCGAGTTCATCAAAAAGATCCGATTGCCACCAGCCCATACCAGCTGCAGGACCAAAATAAAGGCTCATACGGCCGTACTGCTGCGGTAGAGGAATCACATCGTAAAGATGCCAGTAATAGCCCAGGTAAACACCCAAGGAATTATCGTGCTTGCTAAATTCAAAACTCGTGTAAAGATCGAGCGTGTTCATTGCACCATGGCGAAATTCCAAATCCAAGCCGGCATGTTCACCGCTGTTCCCGCCCTGAAGCCATCCGCCGACAGCCATATTCTTATCTTCCGAACCGACTGCGGCAAAGGTAATGCCTGTGGCGAGCATAATTCCTAGAATCCACTTTTGAAGCATACACGTTACCTCGTTACACGGGAAAATTACAAAATTACACGCGCTTTAATTCGAGGAACATTTCAAAATGCGGGGTCTGCGGGTAAAAGGCAAAGCCTTCTGCGTTCAAAATTTTGTAACCAAAATTTTCAGAAAGCAGTCTAAAGTCCCGGGCAAGAGTTGACGGGTCGCAAGAAATGTAAATCCATTTTTTCGGATTCGCCTTGGCGATCGCTTCGAGGGCGCTACTCGGAAGCCCTGTGCGCGGCGGATCTACAATCAGAACGTCTGCGCCCGAAGCATCATTTTGAGCGAGCCAGTCTTCGGCAGGGGAAGAAACATTGTGCGCTTCGGGTACATTTTTGTTCGCATGGAAAAGCGCCTTACCTTCACGTTCCACGGTGACGATCTTTTTGAAATTCTTTTTTAAGACCGTGGCAAAAAATCCGACGCCGCTGAAAAGGTCAATCAGATATTCCCCAGTTCCCGCCGCCTTTTTGACCGTTTCCACAAGTTCCGGGAGAACTTCTAAATTCGACTGGAAGAAGCAAGCGGAATCCATCGAAATTTTGGCGTCGCCGATTTGCACGGAATTCATGGCGCACTTTTCAAATTCCGCAGGCGACATGCCTTTGTAGTAGTAAGAGATTTTTCCGTTGCCGTTATCGAAAACGGAAAGTTCCGGCACATTCGGGAATGTGTTTGCGGCAAGAGCCTTGTTGAGCGCAGGCGTTAGAACTTTGCACTGCGCAACAGGAATCACATTGTGGCTTTGCGTTTCACGGAATCCCCAGCCTTTGCCGATGCGGACAAGGCGTGCCCGGTTGCGGTAGCCGTAAGGCTTTCCAGAATGGATTTTCCAACTTGCAGGGAGTTCCGTTTTGGCAAAACGACGGAACAGTTCTTCGATCGATTTGCGGTACGCTTCAAGCTGAAATTCAAAAGTCGCATGCTCCATGGAGCAGCCACCGCACTTGCCGTAAAATGGGCACTGCGGTTCTGTGCGAAATTCCGAAGGCTCCAAAATCTTTTTGGCAAAGCCTTTGGCAAAATCCTTTTTGTTCTGCGAAAGAACGACTTCGGCAAGTTCGCCCGTTAATGCGCCCGAAACAAAGCAGACTCGGCCATCTTGCAAATGGGTCAAAGCGTCACCGCCTTGCGCCATGCGTTCCATGCGAAGCGTTACCGTTTCTGCAGGTGCGGACTCTTTAGAAAAGTTCCGTTTATGCGAACGGCGAAAATTCATGAAGCAGACTCCGTCGGAGTTTCCACGGCGGCAAGGAAGAGGCTCGGATCACCGGTAAAAACCTGCGGAGGGCGTTCAAAATCCAACGTCGGAACGCTTGCAATCAAGGCCTTGGTGTAAGCGTGCTGTGGATTTTTTAAGACTTCCGAGGCAACTCCTTTTTCGACTTCACGACCCTTGTACATCACAATGACATTATCTGCAAAAGAACGTACTGTCAAAAGATCGTGCGAAATAAAGATGATCGAAATGCCGAGTTCCTGGCGAAGCTTTTCAAGCAATTTTAAGACTTGAGCCTGAACGGAGACGTCGAGAGCGCTTGTGACTTCGTCCGCAATGATTACCTTGGGATCGACCATCAAAGCGCGGGCGATACCTATGCGCTGACGCTGGCCTCCCGAAAATTCATGCGGATAGCGTGACAGCGAATCGTTTGGAAGCCCGACGAGATCGAGTTCCTTTTTCGCCTTTTCCAAGGCTTCGCTTTTGGAAGTTCCACGGGCGATCAACGGATACGTTAAAATCTGCGCGATCGTCTGACGAGGATTCAAACTGGAATACGGATCTTGAAAGACCATCTGCACGGACTTGCGCACCTGTGCAAAGGCTTTTGCCGAATTCACGTCGACTTCTTTTCCGAAGACGGAATAGGTTCCGGAATGCCACGGCAAAAGGCCCACCAGAGCCTGCGCTAGCGTACTTTTTCCGCAGCCCGATTCCCCGATGACCGCCAAAATTTCTCCTTCTGCCAAAGAGAAGGAAACATTCTGGACTGCTTTCAAATAATCGGAAACACGGGAAAATACCCCACTGCGCATGGGATAGTAAACGGAAATTTTCTCAACACGCAGAGCTTCTTTCATTTTAAGATTCGGAATCCTTTTCCGCTTCTTCGTTCAAATCGGAAAGAGCCTTCTGTACATTCTTTTCGGTAGCAGAAAGGATTGCCTTGCATTCGCGCAAAAGCTTGGTCGCTTCTTCTACCTGACTTGCGAGCTCGTCAACGCTCACATCGCTCTGGTCGATTTTCGAAAGGATTTCTTCCAAGCGATTCATCGCGTTCTGATAGCGGTTATTTTGTTCGCTCATGCAAGCTCCTTGGAAACTTCTTTGGCAAAATCGGAAAGGCTCGGATCGCGAGCGCCCATCACAAGTATCGTGTCGCCGGGTTTTGCAAACTTGGCCATTTCGACGCCACAGGCAGAACGGTCTGCGACAAAGTGGGCATCGACATTTTTTGCCGTTAAATCGTTTACAAGATCTCCCGAAGAGATGTCTCGGGTCACGGTTCCGCCCGCGTAATAAATTTCACTGAAGAAAACACTGTCCTGTTTGCGGAGAGCGCCTGCAATCGAAGCGACCAGATCGTTACGCAAAAAACGGGTCGGGCCAAATCCATGCGGCTGGAAGTAGGCGATGACGCGGCCCTCGGTAAAGTCTTGGGCAGCAGAAATGCTCGCTGCGATTTTCGCAGGATTGTGGGCGAAGTCATCGACCACGGTCACGCCGTTAAAGGTTCCAAGAATCTGATGGCGGCGATGGATGCCCTCGAAGGATTCGAGCGCATCCGCACACTTGCGAAGTGGGACGCCGACGCGCACCGCGACGGCGATCGCCGCAAGAGCGTTCATCATATTGTGATGTCCGGGCAGTGGAACCTTAAACTTGACAAGCTCTCCTCGGTAATGCACGCGGAACGTGATGGAGTAGCCTTCCGGCCTAAAATCGGAGCCTTGAATTCCGCTTTTCGCTTCGAGTCCGAAATCGTCCAGGTGATTAACGCTGTAAGCTTCGGCAAGCTCGTCGGCTTCGTTCACAATGAGCGTTTTATTTTTGCTCGTCACATTGTGCGAAAATTCCGCAAAAATTTTTTGCAACTCGGAAATTTCCTTGTGGTCCTTTCCAATGTTCAAAATCACGCCGATTTCTGGAGAATAGCGGACAAGAGTTCCATCGCTTTCATCGGCTTCGGCGACAAGCCATTCGCCTGTGCCCGCGACGCCGTTTCCGATCTTGCCTTGCTTTTCGAGCGTCACAAGACCCGCGCCCGAAAGAATCGAAGGCGAAAGCTTTGCGTCATTCAGAATATGCCAAATCATGCCGGTCACGGTGCTTTTACCGCTCGTACCGCTGACGCAGATCGTTTTGGTGCTTTCCGAAATTTTGGCGAGCATTTCGCTGCGATGCATACGGGGAACGTTCAGTTCGAGTGCCCGTTTTAAATCCGGGTTGGATTCTTCAATGGCCGTGCTGACGACTATCGCCGTCAAGCCTGCGGTCACGCCAGAGCCATCTTGAGGAAAGCACTTGACGCCTTCCGCTTCGAGCTGAGCGCGAACCTTGTCGCCATCGGCGCTCGAAAATTTACGGTCCGAACCGGAAACGGCAAAACCTTTGCCCGCCAAATATTGAGCGATCGCGCTCATGCCAGAGCCCGCAACGCCTACAAAAAAGAACGACTGATCTTGAGAAAGTTTCATCTTTATTCCAAATACGCAGGGTCAATTGTCGGTTCGTATCCAGTCACCGTATCCGAGGCTTTTTTCACATAGACTTCGCCACGTTTTTCGGCTTCGCGCTTAGCTTTCTTTTCGCGCTTTTCCGCTTCGATCGCCTTACGTTTTTTGATGCGTTCCTTTTTCATCGCCAAGCGTTCGGCTCGCGTCAAACGTTCCTTGACCGGTTCTTCTTCGTATTCCTCTTCTTCGATTGGTTCTTCTTCCAAATACGGATGGTTGATTTCCGATTCGTCGAAGTCGCGGAAGCTCGAATCTTCATCGAACGTCGGAGCCTTCTGCAGGCATTCCTTTTCAAGGAACTTTATAGCCTTTTCGAAAGGCTTTTCAAGCGGGACGGAGAACGTCATCTTCTTACGCGTTTTCGGATGCACGAACATGATTTCGACCGCCTGCAAAAGCTGCGCCGGAGCGATTTTCAAAAGTTCTTCCGCAGTATCGTGGTAAAGCGGCGGAATGCGGTGCAACGAAGCTTCTCGGCCTTCATAAATGGGGTCGCCCACAATCGGATGTCCTGTATAACGGGAATGTACACGAATCTGGTGAGTACGGCCCGTATCCAGTTCATATTCCATGAGCGTCGCAATCGCAAAGAATTCCTTTGCCTTGTAACGCGTCTTTGCATACTTTCCATCGCGGACAACCGCCATGCGCACGCGAGACTTGGGATCGCGTCCCACCGGCAATTCGATTTCTCCAGAAAGATCGCGCGGATGTCCCCAAATCAAAGCTTCATACTTACGGTGAAGCGTTCTCGTTTCGAGTTGTTTAGCGAGACTCCGGTGCGCCTTGTCGTTCTTGGCGACAACCATTAGGCCCGGCGTATCCTTGTCCAGACGGTGAACAATCCCCGGACGGAGCGGACCGTTCACGGTCGAAAGCTTATCCTTAAAGTGGTACAGAAGTCCAGCGGCGAGAGTTCCCGAAAGGGCGCCTGCACCCGGGTGCACCACAACGCCGCGCGGCTTAAAAATCACAGCCACATCGTCATCTTCATAGACGATGTTCAGCTTCATCTTTTCCGGCTTCAGTTCTGAGGCTTCCTTTTGCGGAAGAGCGTCGAGGGCAACGAGCATGCCTTCGGTCAATCGCAAATTCTTTTTGGCGACAGAACCGCCCGCGACGACGTGACCTTCCGTGATGAGCTTTTGGACATCCGTGCGGGAATAGTCCTTCAGCTTTGCCTGAAGGAACTTGTCTAAGCGTTCCCCGACATCCTTTTCGGAAATGACAAACTTAGGAAACTCAGGAGAGGGATTCTTCGTTGTTTTCTTCTGCATTCGAACCTGCTGGATTATACGCAATCCATTTATAGATTACCGGGGAAATAAGGACCAGAGCCACACCGACCGTAACACAGCAATCGGCAAAATTGAACGTGGGCCAACGCTGCATAATAAAATCCGGGAAATCGCAGTCGATAAAGTCCACCACCTTACCGATGCGGACGCGGTCTGCCAAATTTCCAAGCGCCCCGGAAAGAATCATCGCAATTCCCGTGCGCACCAAAAAATCGCCCTGCTTGACCGAACGGTAAAAGCTGAACAGCACCACGACGGCGACAAGGGAAATGACCAAAAAGAAAACTGTCGGAGAGAGGAACGGCAAAAGATCCTGCGGACGGCTGCTGAACGCGGCGCCAAAGTTATACGCCAAACGGAATTGCAGCAAGTCGCCGATTACCGGCACGATTCTTCCGGTCGGAAAATCTTCGCTTGCTTCGAGATACGCCACCGCCCAGATCTTTGTCGCTTGATCGACAAAGATGGATGCGAAAATAAAGGCAAGGTGGAACTTCCACGACTTCAAAAGACGAAAACGTTCACTCATACACCATCCCTCAAAGCTTCGAAAGACTTCCTGATCCAGGAATTGGAATAGAAGTGAAGCGTCGTTGACTTGATGATATCCTTTACGTCGTCACGGGTAATCTTGACCTTGTGATCCTTATCGAAAAGATGCGAGCAGTCGCCCATGATCGAAAGGTTCTTGGCCGCCATAAAAAGCGGCCAAAGGCAGAAGAGTCGAATCTGCGGATTGCGACGCGGAAGCGTCACCGTGTATTCGATTGCATCCGACAAATGCTTCCAGGCTTCGCCGACGAGTTCTTTCATGACCGAAGCACGCGCCTTGCGGTCTGCATTCGGGGCAAACATCGCCGGGGAACTTTCAAAACCGTGACAGTGGCAGATCATTTCCGGAACAAAGCAAACCTTGCGTTCGGAATCTTCACGCACGTCCTTGATGATGTTCGTGAGCTGCAAAGCAAGTCCAAAGCTCACGTCATAGGTCTGGAGCTTATAAAGTTTTTCTTCGGTAATCGCCGAGTTTTTGGCGGCAAAAACTTTGGTCAAAAGTTTACCGACGATTCCTGCAACGTAATAGCAATAGCGCGAAAGGTCCGACATCGTTTCGAGGGTAAACCATCCCTTTTCAAGCGATGCGCTCATCTGCTGAATGGAACTTGCCATGCCTTCGCACATTTCGACGACCGTGTCACAGACCGGCTGCACATATTCCTTGTCCAAAGTCCAGAGCAGCGGAACGACCGTCTGGGAATGCAGGCAAAGGTCGTAATTTGGATCATCGGAATTTTTGAAATATTCTGGGAGAGCCTTCACAAAGGCTTCCGTCGCAGAGTCCACATCGGCGTCTTTCGCAAAGATCGCAGAGAAGAGTCCGAGAAGGCGAAGCTTGTCGCCTTTGGGAAGATTCGCATCGTCTTCGACCGTATCCGCAATGCGCAGATACAGGTAAGCGAGAAGCACCGACTTGCGCAGGTTTCCAGAAAGGCGGTTGATATTCAGCGCAAAAGTACGCGACACGAGCAAAAGCATCTTGTCGGCATACTGGAACGCGTTCTTGATTTCTGTCGCGTTAAGCTTGCTCATAAGCAGATTTTTCCTTTTCCGCGGCGATTTCCATTTTAGATCTTTCTCGCAAATACTTGAGCAGTTGCTTTTCGGATTCCGCCTTCTTCATCGCGTTGCGGAAAGCCCAAGCCGTGTGGCCGTTAAGGTCATCTTCCGAAAGCGGACGTCCGAGCTTGCTGTAGTATTCGCTCTGCTTTTTATATTCCAAAAAATACGCATTGACCTGCAAGCGGTAAATGCCATTCATCGCAAATTCCGTCAGGGGCTTGACCACTATCAGGAAGGCGAGGAACATAAATACGAACCAGTACGGAACCGAAGGGAAGAGCGAGAAAAGGCTCGCTGCCGACGAAAACGCCGCCAAAACGCCTAAAATCACCAAAAAGAACAAAGTTCCGAGTCTTAAAAGTGGCTTTTTGGACCACCACTCGGGGACGTAGCACCAGTTTTTTCCCATGCGAATTCGACGTTTGAGCGCAACCGGGTAAGCCAAAAAGCGGGCCCACAAGAACAGTGTGACCCAGAAAATGGGGGGCAGCCAAAAGAACGCCCCGACAGAGCAGATGTAATCCATCATATTCGCAATAATAGTTAAATTATAGAGCATGAATCCGCAACTTGAGAAATGTTTGGAACTTTTGCACGGCAAGATTTCTGATGCCGTCTACAATGATTTATTTGCGAATTTGGAGCTTTCGAATGTAACCGATCGCCGTGTCTCCGTCCTGTTCCCTGCGGGCAAGGATGTGAAGGCGTATTTGCCGTATAAAGTCCTTTTGGAAATGAGCTGGCAGGAAGCGACCGGCCAGCATCTTGAATTTGAATTTCAGCACCCAGAAGCCAACCCTTCCGTTTCGACCCCGACAAACGAATTTTGCCAATCGATTAAACTCGCGGAAGAATTCAGCTTCGAAAACTTTGTAGTCGGCGACAAGTCGAAACTCGCCTTTAGCGCAGCCTTTGCCGTTGCCGAAAATCCGGATCACAGCAAGTACAATCCGCTGTTCATCTACGGAGCTTCGGGTCTTGGCAAAACGCACCTTTTGCAGGCGATTGGCAATTACATTCTGGGCAATGCGACGGGCAAGGTCGTCCGTTACATCCCGGCAAACGACTTCCAGCGCGAATACACGGAAAGCATTCGAAACGGTAACACGAACGAATGGTCTTCCTTCTACCGCAATGATGTGGACGTCTTGTTGATTGACGACATTCAAAACTGGAGCGGTTCGACCGAAACCCAGAACGAATTCTTCCACATTTTCAACACGTTGCACCAGGCGGGCAAGCAAATCGTTCTGACCTCCGACGCCCCAGCAGCCGAAGTCAAGAGTCTTTCCGACCGCCTCGTGAGCCGTTTTTCTTCGGGCCTCACCGTCGACATTCAGCCGCCGGCGCTCGAAACGCGCGAAGCCATTCTCCGCAAAAAGGCGATCAACAGCCACCTAGACATTTCCGACGACGTGTTCGCCTACCTCGCTGAAAACATCGAAGGCAGTGTGCGACCGCTCGAAGCGGCGATCGTTCGCCTTGCGATGCAGTCGAGCCTTTTGAAGCAGGACATCAGCATTTCGCTCGCCCGCCAGGTCGTCGCAGACATTATCCCGAACATCAAGCGTCGCGTCGGAATCGAATCCGTGATTCACGCCGTTTCGCAATACTTTGAAGTTCCGGAAGACAAGCTTTTGGAAGCGGGCCGCGGTACAAAGGAGGTCGCCCACGCTCGCCAGGTCGCCATGTACCTGATGAAAACGCTCACGACCCTCAGCTTAAAGAGCGTCGGCATGCGTTTTGGCAACCGCGACCATTCCACGGTCATGCACGCGATTAAAACCATTGAAAACGAAATGAGGGAAGACGCAACGTTCTCGCGTGTGGTCGAAACCTTAAAGGCTAACATCCACTAAAAAAATGCTTTTCGAAGACCTAATCCAGGAACATTACGACTCAAACGAGTATCCCGCTTTAGCGGCTCTTGCCGAAGAATGGGAAGAAACCCGTCCTTTTGAAGGACTCAAGGTTCTAGTCGCAACACCGATCTTCCGAAACAGTCTGGTCCAGTACGAGGCTTTGATTGCAGGCGGAGCCGATCTTTATGCGGGCCGTACTGTCGAAGGTACCGTCGTACCGTGCGACGTCGAAATCGTGGAACTTTTACAGGAAAGTGAAATTCCCGTTCTTTCGCCCGAAATGGTTCTGGACATGGAACAGGAAGATGATTATTTCGATCTGATCCTCGACTGCGCTGGACAGTTTTCCGCCTGCCATCCGAGAATCGGATTTGTGGAACTGACAAAGACAGGCGTTCCCTATTACGAAGATGTCGATTTCCCCGTTTTCATTGCCGACAGCGGCATTATTAAGCGGATAGAGACTTCCCTTGGCACTGGCGACGGTTATTTCCGCGGTCTTGAAAAGGCCGGCTATTCGAATTTTGAAAAGAAGAAGTTCGTCGTTTTCGGAAGCGGTAAAGTCGGCTGCGGAATCGCCCTGCAGGGTTTAAGCCGTGGCGCAGAAGTGGTGACGGTTACGGACACCAGCCGTCGCAATACTTCGAACGATTTCATCTTGACCTTGGAAGCGAACGGCATCGAAGTCGTGGACAAGAACGACTCGGCAAAGGTTTCCCAGCGGATTCTAGACGCGGACTTTGTCGTGACAGCGACCGGTATGAAGGACGCCCTCGCAAGCGAAGCGTTGCAAAGCGCCTTGGCAAACACAAAAGCTGTCCTTGCAAACATGGGCGTCGAAGATGAATTCAGCGAAGACTTTCCGGAAGAACGCGTTCTGAACAAAAAGCTCGCGTTGAACTTTAGCCTAGAAGAGCCTACGCATTTGAAGTACATAGACGCATCCCTTGCGCTGCATGCGGCACTCGGCGAGCGCCTGGTTTTGGAACGCGATGGCGTGATCGACGCGGAAGACGAAAACAGCAAGGGCCTTCGCAATCCACCGGCAGAAATCGAACAAAAACTTTTGGGCATCACCATGCAAAATGGCATCATCGGGGCTGAAATTGCCGAAATGATGGGATTCAAAGAGACTTAAGAGCATGAAGATTATCGACATTCTCAAAAAAAACAAAATGAGCCTTTCTTTTGAAGTTTTCCCGCCAAAAAAGGCGACTAGCTTTGAAAGCGTCAAATCGGCAACGGAATCGATCGCCGCTCTAGGCCCTTCTTTTATGAGCGTGACCTATGGCGCAGGCGGTGGCGTTAGCCAGTACACTTTGGAAATCGCCAAGAACCTGAAGACTAAATTCAACGTATCGATGCTTGCGCACCTGACCTGCGTTTCGAGCAGCAAGGAAACCGTGAAGCAACGCATTGCCGACATGAAGGCGGCAGGCATCAAAAACGTGATGGCTCTCCGTGGCGACTTGACCCCGGAGCTGATTGAAAACAATCGCGAAAAATGCGACTACCATCATGCGATTGAACTCATTCATGAACTCAAGGCCAGCGATGCGGACTTTTGCATTGGCGCGGCCTGCTACCCGGAAAAGCACCCAGAAAGTGCCAACCAGCGCGAAGACATTCAGCACTTGAAGGAAAAGGTCGACGCTGGCGCGGACTTTTTAACGACGCAGATGATCTTTGACAACAACCTCTTCTTCAGCTTCCTCTACAAGCTTCGTGAAGCGGGCGTGACCTGCCCTGTTCTTCCGGGCATTATGCCGATCACGAACGCGAACCAGGTGGAACGTGCGATCAAGCTTTCCGGATCCTTTATGCCGCAACGTTTTAAGTCTCTTGTGGACAAGTTCGGCAGCGATCCGGATGCGATGAAGCAGGCAGGCATCATTTACGCAAGCGATCAGATTATTGACCTTTACGCAAACGGCATTACGAATGTTCACGTCTATTCGATGAACAAGCCCGATGTGGCTGAAGGAATTTTGAAGAACGTTTCTGCAATCCTCGGCAAGAACTTTGTCTAGACTTACCACTTCGCCAAGGCATTGGCAATGATCAGATCCTGTAGTTTTTCGATGGCGCGCGCCTGACCGTGGCGGTCTTCCGTTTCGTTTTGCAGAACGTCATAGGTTCCGTCGGCGGAAAGGTTGTCGCCCTTGTAAATCATCTTTTCTGCCACGTTGTCATAAAAGCGAACGTTTACCTTCATCGTGACGCGGTACGTTTCGACTTCGGAACCGCTGGTGAAGTTTTCTGGTTTGTTCGTATAACTTAACAGGGTGAGTTGAAAGTCCGCATCGGCTTCGGAATTCACCAGGCGAACACTGCCTGCGTTTTTTCGGAAAAGTTTTTCGACGCTGTCCCGGAGCGTATTCGCAAGGACCGGATCCAAAGTCTTGTTATCCACTTCATGAATCTGCACCGTCCGGATATGGCTCGGGAGTGTACTTGCGGTAAAGCTGTAGCAACCGCACAAGGCGAGCAGGGGAAGCAACGTGAAAAAGAGGAGTTTCAAACGATTCATGTTTCCAAAGATAAATTCTAAATACTAGATTTTGCCCGTACCAAACTTTAAAGAGGCATCCCATGCTTGATATTCGTAAGATCCGTGAAAATCCGGATTACTATCGTGAAGAAACCAACAAGAAGTACACGACCGTCGACATCAAGGACGTCTTGGCCATCGACGAAGTGCGTCGCCCGCTCCTGACCGAAGTCGAAAAGCTGAAGAGCGAACGCAATGCGGAATCCAAGAAGATTGGCGAACTCAAAAAGAAGGGTGAAAACGCCGATGAAGCCGTGAAAGCCATGCGCGATCTCGGCGACAAGATCGACGAACTCGACAAGAAGCTCAAGGATCTCGCCTTTAAGCAGACCGAAATGCTCATGCACGTCCCGAACATCGCTCCGCGTTCCCCGGAAGGCAAGGATTCGAGCGACAACACTGTGGAAAAAGAAGGTCCGCTTCCGTTTGACTACTACTCCAAGAATCGCGACTTCACCCCGGTCGATCACAAGACCCTGGGCGAACGTCTTGGCATTTTTGACTTCGAACGCGGCGCAAAGATTTCCGGCAACGGTTTCCCGGTTTACCGCGGTCTCGGCTCTCGCCTCGAACGCGCATTGATCCAATGGTTCCTCGATGAACACCAGAAGAACGGCTTTGAAGAAATCACCCCGCCGTATCTCGTAAACCGCACTTCCATGCGCGGCACGAGCCAGCTTCCGAAGTTCGAAGAAGACATGTACCGCTGCGACAAGGACGACGACCTGTTCCTCATTCCGACTGCAGAAGTTCCGCTCACGAACCTCTATGCAAACGAAGTGATTCCAGCAAACGAACTTCCGAAGCGCATCTGCGGGTATTCCGCTTGCTTCCGCCGTGAAGCAGGTTCCTACGGTAAGGACACCCGCGGTCTTCTCCGCTTGCACCAGTTCAACAAAGTCGAAATGGTGTTCTTCTCCCGTCCGGACAATAGCTACGAAATGCACGAAGAACTCACCCAGTTCGGTGAAAAGCTTCTCGAAAAGCTCAAACTCCCGTTCCACCGCCTGGCTCTTTGCAAGGGCGACCTCGGCTTCGGTGCAGCCAAGTGCTATGACTTGGAAGTGTTCGCTCCGGTCGAAAACAAGTGGCTCGAAGTCAGTTCCTGCTCGAACTTTGAAGACTTCCAGGCTCGCCGTGCAAACATCAAGACAAAGATCGACGGGAAGAACGTTTACGTGCACACGTTGAACGGTTCGGGCCTTGCAACTCCGCGCGTGATGGTCGGCATCTGCGACAACTATCAGCAGAAAGACGGTTCTCTCGTCATTCCGGAAGTTCTCCGTCCGTACATGGGCGGGCTTGAGGTTATCGAACCAAAAGCCTAACCATAGTCCCGCTTCAAAATCCAAATTTGGGAAGGCTCCGCAAATGCGGGGCCTTTTTGACTACCGACCACTTCATTTATACGCATTCTGCATGATTTTGTCTGATAAACTTAACACACTTGATACAGTTTTTTATATATTCAAAATAGCGCTCAGGAGTACTTTTCGATTTGATATCTACTTTATTCATAACAACAATGAGGGTATCACCATGAAATTCAAAAAGGTTCTCTTTATGCTCGGACTCGGACTTCTTTCTTCTACAGCAGTCGCTCAAGACAAGGATTATTCCGGAGCCGAACTTTTCACCAACGAAACTCAGATGTACGGCAAGTACGAAGCCCGCATGATGATGGCTACGGGCTCAGGCCTCGTCAGCTCGATGTTCTTGTACCATAACGACTCCTACATGGGAGATCCGGAACCGTGGGTAGAAGTGGACATCGAAATTCTCGGCAAGGTTCCGAACAAGTTCCAGTCCAACATCATCACCGGTAATGCCGCCAAGCAGATTACGAGCGAAAAGCATCACGATCTTCCGGGCAACGCCAACGAAGGCTACCACACCTACGGAATGGAATGGACTCCGAATTACGTCGCTTGGTTTATCGATGGCGTGCAGGTCCGTAAAACGATGACCGATTCGAACGACACCAAGAATCAGGTTGCAGCCTTGATCCGCGAACAGGGCCTCCGCTTTAACCTGTGGTCTTCGGAAGTGACCAGCTGGGTCGGTGAATGGAACGACGCCATTCTTCCTGTCCATCAGTACATCAACTGGGTGAAGGTTTACACCTACACACCGGGCGCTGGCGAAAACGGCTCGGACTTCACTCTCGCCTGGACGGATGACTTCGACACCTTCGACGATTCCCGCTGGGGCGCAGGCAACTGGACCTTCGACAAGAACCGCGTAACGATGAGCCCGGACAATGTAACCGTGAAAGACGGCACCTTGATCTTGAGCCTTACCAAGGCAGGCCAAGAAGGCTTTACAGGAGTCGTTCCGGTAGACACCGACAATACTGCTATCCGCAAGAGCAAATCCGTGAAGAGCGTCGGTGCTAGCTACCCGGAATACCTGAGCACCTTTGACTTGATCGGTCGTTACAAAGGCGAAAAGAAGCGCTAAAGGTTCCCATGAAGAATACTGTTATCGAAGCCCTGTTAAACAGTCCGCATGCTGATGGAGACAAACTTCCATCCGTCCGTCAGCTGATGCAGTACCTACACACGGCTTCGGGTACAGTACAAAGCGCGTTGCGCGAACTTGCAAACCGCGGATTCATTTACACAGATCCGGGCAAGGGATGCTTTTGGGGAAAGCGGAAAGCGGTGGAACTTCCACCGCTCAAGCCTTCCGCCCAGAACGAACTTTCGGAAAAATTCTTTGCCGACGTCCGCTCCGGTTATTTTTCCCTGCAAGGCGCTTTACCTTCTCAAAAAGAACTCGCCTTGCGCTACCGCGTATCGATTACGCGCATGCGCCAATTCTTAAAAGACATTCAGCAAAAAGGAATGCTCGAACGCGAGGGCAAGAGTCGCTACTTCTTCCCGAAGCAGGATGAACGTTCCGAAACGGAAATCCTTTTTATTACACGTTCAACCGAATGGGGTGCCTATAGCCCGGTCAGCGAACGTGAAATGGATTTTTTGAAATTCGTGTACCGCACTGGTGCCGAAAAGAATTTAAACCTGCGACTGCTCGGCTTTAACGAAGAAACGGAACAGTTCTTTGACCGCAACGGAAACACGAAGCAGATTTCCGAATATCCGAATGTGGTCGGCGCAATCGTTTCAACGCTTTTGATGCAAAAGCCTTTCCGCATTTTAAGTCAACTGCAAAACGCGAACTTTCCGATTTCAATCTGGTGGGAACACGCCGCGTTAGATTTGCCAAAATCTTTCTTGAAAAAAGAAGGCTGGGCCTTTTTCAATTCCACCTTCGGTAAGAACCCCGGCAAAACGGTCGGCAAATATCTTTTGCAAAAAGGCATTCAAAAAATCGAATACATTTCCCCGTACCATGCGAGCACCTGGTCCAGGGATCGTTTAAAAGGCCTTGAAGAAAGCGGTCTCGAAGTAATTCCGCATGTCGATGGAAAATATGCGAGTCCTTGGGATTTTCGAGAACTCGAAAAGGATAACGGTCCCAAGCACACGATTGATTTGCGAGCAAAGAATCACGAAAAAGAAATTCTCCGTTCCTTGGTGAGCGAAGCCTCTCCTGAAATTCCTTGGGTCACCGTAAACGACGAAACCGCTGGGCTTTTGCTTGAACTGGAAGAAGAAAAGGTTTTAGCCAAGACGCCTTATATGGTGGGATTCGACAACTCTGTCGAAAGCTACCTGTTGCGCTTGGATTCGTTCGATTTCAACACGGAAGCTCTTGCAGCCCAGATGTTCTACCATTTGGAACTCGGCAAGAACGATCCGTTCAAAAGTCCCCATCTGCGTGAAATTTCGGGGAAAATCGTCGAAAAATAAAGCATAAAAATAGCCTACGCATTTTCCTTTTTAGGGTATATTTATGGCGTGTTCAAGTCTCTTTTTTGCATTTTTTGTGTTTTTGTCGGAATTGCCTTTTCGCATCCGCACGTTTTCATCCATGCAAGAGTAGACCTTATTTTTGACGAAAACGAATTCGTCGGCGTGCAGAACCGCTGGGAATTCGACCTGATCTACAGCCAGGCGATGATTGCCGCAGCCGATGCAAACGGGAACGGCACTTTTGAAACAGACGAACTTCAGCTTTACAAAAATCAGATCGTCGACGCGGCGACTGAATACAGCCGTTTCAATTACATCGGCGACGGTACCCACTTTTTCTCTCCCAAAGAAAGCAAAAACTTAAAAGCATCGGTCACCAAAGAAGGAAAGCTCGTGGTGGAATTTTTGAACACGTTCCACATTCCAAGCAATCCCGATGATTACACAATGCTCGTTTTAGCCGTAACCGATCCGACAAATTACATCTTGATTACCGTCGATATGGAACAGAGCGAAGTTCATGCTCCCGATGCGATGGCAGTGGAATATTTTATGGACGCCCTCGACGATCTTACTCAGTTCAAGAATTTTTCTGGCACAGTAAAGGGGCTTTATGTTCGATATCAAAAAGCACAGTGACTTCTTTTGCATTTTTTGATCTGTCTTCTCTTTGCAAGCGCCCTTTCTTTTGCCGGCGCAAGCAACAAGCGTTTTGATTTTAAAAAGCCCGAGCCTGCAAAGACGACTGTCGTTGCTGACTCTTCTGAAGTCAAGACAACTTCAAGCTATTTCTTTATCGGTTCTGACGCGATGTGGGAATGGCTCGTTTCAAGCCAAAAGAATCTTCGGGAAAAGATTTCGCAGCACGTGACGCACCTTAAAAACGGGGAGCTTGCGAGCCTTGGCATTTTCCTTTTCATCTGCCTGATTTACGGGCTGATTCACGCCCTAGGGCCTGGCCACGGTAAAACGATCGTGGCGAGTTACTTCATTGCACGCCGAGGAAAAATCCTACAGGGCGTGGGACTTGGAACAGCGATTACAACAATCCACACGCTCTCTGCCGTGGCGCTGCTTTTTGCCTTGTACGGCGCGACCAAGGCAGCGCTCTTCCCCCTTTTTGAAGCGAGCCGTATCCACATCGAAAAAGCGAGTTACGCTCTCATCATTTTGACAGGCCTGATTTTGACCATCATCGCGATCCGCGAAACGGTTCACAGCCATCAAAATGAAACCGTACAGGCGACCGCCTCTTGGAAGGAACTTCTCTGGTTCGCCTTCATCACGGGCATTGTCCCCTGCCCCGCTGTCGCCCTGATCGTCTTCTTCTGCCTTTTGAACGACCTTCCGGGAATCGCCCTACTCGGAGCCGCCGCCATCTGCATCGGCATGTCCATGACCAACACAGTCTTTGGCATTGGAGCGATCCTTGCCCGCCGAGGAATCGACAAGGGCGTTCACCACATGAGCAAGCTCCACAAGTACGCAGGCACCATCAACACGTTGATTTCGCTTCTCTGTGGCACGGGCATTACCCTTTTCGGCATTTTCCTGTTTCTGAACGCCCGTTAAACGCGCCTTTTAGAACGCACCAAGCCTACCCAAAAGTTACAATTTACTAACTTTTGGATATGAATCCAACTGTTACCGGATTACTGATTCCTTTTTTAGGAACTTCGCTCGGCGCTGCGATGGTCTTTTTTCTGCGTGACAAAATCCAGCGTTCCGTAGAAACGATGCTCATGGGATTTGCCGGCGGCGTGATGATTGCAGCGTCTATTTGGAGTCTTCTGATTCCGGCGATCAACCAAGCCGAATCCATGGGAAAGCTTTCCTTCATTCCTGCAGTTGTTGGATTCTGGGCGGGCATTCTCTTTTTACTGCTTTTGGACCATTTTATTCCGCACTTGCACAATCACGCGAATCATCCGGAAGGTCCTCAGTCCCATTTAAAGCGTTCGACAATGCTCTTGCTCGCCGTGACGTTGCACAACATTCCAGAAGGCATGGCTGTCGGTGTTGTTTACGGTGGAATTCTGGCCGGGAACGCGACCATCTCTTGGGCAGGCGCCCTTGCTCTGAGCCTTGGCATCGCCATTCAAAACATTCCGGAAGGCGCGATTATTTCAATGCCTCTTAAGGCTTCGGGCTTTAATCGGCCCAAAGCTTTCTTTTACGGTGTCCTTTCGGGAACCGTGGAACCGATTGCAGGCGCTTTGACATTCTTTGCATCATCGATGATTACCCCGGCGATGCCCTTCCTGTTGAGCTTTGCCGCAGGCGCCATGATTTACGTTGTAATCGAAGAACTCGTTCCCGGCACAAAATCCGGCGATCACTCCGATATCGGAACTCTTTTCTTCGCTTTCGGCTTTAGCCTCATGATGATTCTCGATGTGGCACTCGGCTAAAAAAGAATTCTTTGAAAGATTCCATATTTAGTCTTGACTAACATCCAGTTCCGTTGTATATTATCTTGGAAGAATTAGACAAGACTAATAAAGGACAACTATGAAAATTGCAGTCATCTATTGGAGCGGCACCGGCAACACCGAAGCCATGGCAAATGCTGTTCTCGAAGGCGCTAAAGATGCCGGTGCAGACGCACAGCTCTTCACCTGTTCTGATTTCAACCTCGCCACCGCAGATTCCTTCGACGGTTTCGCTCTCGGTTGCCCGGCCATGGGTGCTGAAGAACTCGAAGATTCTGAATTCCTTCCGCTCTACAACGATCTCAAATCTTCTCTCGCTGGCAAGAAAGTTGCCCTCTTTGGCTCTTACGGCTGGGGCGGTGGCGAATGGATGAAACTCTGGGAAGCCGACTGTTTCACAGGCGCTCCGGTGAAGGCTTGCGAAAGCGTGATCTCGGAAGAAGCTCCGAGCGATGATGTTCTCGCTCAGTGCAAGGAACTCGGCGCAGCCGTTTCCAAGTAATTTCCCAAGATATTGTCTCCTGGAAGGTTGGTAAGGAAGAGTCAACACCTTACCAACCTTCCTTTTTAGCGTCAAGGCTGCTCAGCCGCTTTTAACGCAAAAGAAGTAAATCGTTTTCACTTTAAAAGGCTTTCCCAAAAAGGAAAGCCTTTTTCATTTTCAAAGTTCTTTTCACAAAAAAATTCCCTCAAGAAGAGGGAAGCTTTTTTATAAATCCCCCCCGGGGCTTTCGCCCCGAGGGAATCGTCTATGGCAATTCTATTGACTGCAATGTTTAGAGGCGCTCGAAGAACATCCTTGGGTACAACCTACACAACCAGGGTTATGGTTCACGACCGCTTCCTTTGCGTTCTTGCACACGAAGGCGATTGCGACAGTGCTCCATACCAACAGAATTGCAACGACAAGGATATTTGCGAGCATATAAACCTCTCATCCTTACTTCTGATTCGCAATCGCGTCCACCGAGCGGACTGCGCCAAAGGTATTACCCTTGTATGGATCCGGACGGAAGAGCTGGAAGAGAATGCCTGCGAGGAAGAGGATTGCTATCACGGTTCCCACGCCAAAACCTGCACCCAAAATCACACTACCAATCTGGTAGACGATAAAGGTGATGACCCATGCCCAAACATTCTGGAAAATCACTGCGAACCAGAACCACTTGCGGTCATTGAGTTCGCGAGCCATGGTCGCAATCGCAGCCAAGCACGGAGAATTGAGAAGGTTGAAGATCAGGAAGCAGAAGGCTGCAAGAGCCGACGGGAACCAGGTCATCAAAGCCTTACTGAACGGGTTATCCGCATCCAGATCGTCTTCTGCACCCGAAGCTTCTTCGACAGCGGCTTCGTTACCACCGGCGAGAACCGCCATGGTACCGACAATCGCTTCCTTCGCGGAGAAGCCAGAGAGGGATGCGGCAGCTGCCTGCCAGCCACCCTGTTCGCCACCGAAGCCGAGCGGAATGAAGATGTAACGGAGCTTGTCACCGATACGGGCGAGAATCGAGTTAGCCGAGTTTTCAACAATACCGAACTGGAGGTTTTCCGAATCAGCGGCAAGGCCTGTTTCGTAAGCGACTTCTTCCGCAGCCGGAGCTTCAGTGACCTGTTCCGTAGCCGTTTCTTCAGCTTCCGGAGCCGGAGTTTCAAAGCCGTAAGTAGAAAGGAACCTCATTGCCAAGCAAGCGAGGAAGAGGATCGTACCGGCCTTGATCAAGAAGCCCTTGGTACGTTCCCAAGCGTGCATCAAAACCGTCTTGATCTGCGGCATGTGATACTGCGGGAGTTCCATCACGAACGGAGCCGCTTCGCCGTGGAAAGGCTTCGTCTTCTTGAGCATGATCGCCGCAAGGAGAACGCTGCCGATACCGAGAGCGTAAACGCCCGGAGCGACCCAAGAACCGAAGCCGCCCGCAGCTGCAATCACGCCCGCCATGCAAGCAATCACCGGAAGCTTTGCACCACACGGCACCCACGTCGTGGTCATAATCGTCAAACGGCGGTCGTTATCGTTTTCAATCGTTTTCGAAGCCATGATGCCCGGAATTCCGCATCCCGAAGAAATGAGGAGCGGAATAAAGCTCTTGCCCGAAAGACCAAATCGACGGAAGATACGGTCCATCACGAATGCGATACGGACCATGTAACCGCAGTCTTCAATAAAGGAGAGCAAAACAAACAAGATGAACATCTGCGGAGCGAAGCCGACAACGGCACCCACGCCACCGATGACACCGTTCACGAGAGCATCGGTCAGGATCGGATTTGCACCGGCACCTTCCATCCATCCCTGGACAGCTTCCATGATACCGCCGACGAAGTCATCGTTCGTCCAGTCCGTAGCCATGGAGCCCACAGTCGTGACGGAGATGTAATACACAGCCCACATCACAAAGAGGAAGATCGGAAGGCCGAGAATGCGGTTCGTTACAATGCGGTCAATCTTGTCAGAAAGGGTCAAGTTCTTTCCAGACTTCTTGAGCACGCCCTGCAGGATGTCGCAGATGTAGTTATAACGTTCATCGGTGATGATCGATTCGCTGTCATTGTCACGAGCGGTTTCGAGGGCCTTCACAATTTCTTCAATGCGAGCCTTATCCGATTCAGAAAGAACCAAGCGTTCGTTCACGTTCTGGTCGCGTTCAATCAGCTTGATCGCATACCAACGTTTGAGACTTTCTTTGATCGTTGCCGGAAGAAGAGCGGTCACGTCTGCGATTGTTTTTTCGACATCATCGGCAAACTTCGTTTGAGCCTGTGTAGCCTTGGACTGGGAAAGTTCCACAGCCTTCTGAGCGGCTTCCTGAACACCCTTGCCATAGAGAGCCTGGGTTTCGACGATCACGACACCGAGCTTTTCGGAAAGTTTCTGCACGTCGATCGTGTCGCCGGACTTCTTCAAAGCGTCCATCATGTTGAGCGCAATAACAGTAGGCTTGCCGAGTTCGAGAAGCTGAGTCGTCAAATAGAGGTTTCGTTCAATGTTCGTCGCATCAACGATGTTTAAAATGACGTTCGGAGCGTCACTCATCAAATAGTCGCGGGAAACGACTTCTTCTTGAGTGTATGGGGAAAGGGAATAGATACCCGGAAGGTCCGTGACGACCGTGTCCTTGGACTTCTTGAGGCGGCCTTCCTTGCGTTCCACCGTCACGCCCGGCCAGTTACCCACATACTGGTTTGCACCCGTCAAGGCGTTGAACATGGTAGTCTTACCGCAATTCGGATTACCTGCGAGAGCAATTGTCGTTGCCATTTTCAGAACTCCTTATGCATCTTTGACTTCAACACGTTCCGCATCATCTTTGCGAATGCTGAGTTCATAACCGCGCACAGTCACTTCCACCGGATCCCCGAGCGGAGCAACCTTGCGAACGTACACTTCTGCACCGTTCGTAAGACCCATGTCCATCAAACGACGCTTGAGAGCACCTTCACCATGGAGCTTGGCAACCTTCACGGTTTCGCCAACCTGTACATCACGTAAAGTTTTCATGTCATCTCCAAAGAATTAAAAATCAGACCATAATACGGCATGCCAACTTGCGGTCCAGAGCAATGCGGGATTCTTTCACCTTCACAATCACGTTGCCGCCAAGGCTCGCCACGACCGTCACCGGCGTACCGACACTGAAACCGAGTTCGTTCAAGTGCTGTTTCACAACGTTATCGCCACCCAAACGCTTGACCGTAAAAATTTCTCCAATTGTGCAAAAAGTTAAAGGCATCTCTGAACCTCTTTGAGTTGGATTAGAAAGACAGCGCAACGGATGCACCAGCGACGAGGTACATCTCATCGCTTTCACCGTAATCGTCACCCATCGGGACGCAAACGCGGAAGTAACCATCGAAGCCAAAGTTATCCGAAACGGTGTAATAAGCCTTCGGAGCGAGCCAGAGCTGGGAAAGGTCTGCATCGGTGTCGAGAGTCATCGAGTGCAATTCAACCTGTGCACCGAGGCTCAAGTTTTCGGTAAGGCCGAAGACCGGTTCTGCATAGACGAAGAAGTGTTCAGGAACTTCCAAGTCCGTCGGATCATCGTCATCGAGGAATGCCTTGAAGACGGTTGCCTTGAGGCTTACCTTGCCAAAGTTGAATTCCGGTTCTGCAGCAAGAGCGTGGGTCATCTTCGGAGTGTCTTCGGTGAGAGCGTCAGACTTCAAGCCGTAAACGAGCTGGAGGGTACCGATCGAGCCGAGAGCGAGGTTAGCCGTCACGCCGAAGCGGAGGCTGTTATGAGATTCCGTCTGGTAGCTCTTGTAATTGAAGAACGGACGGATTGTATGGTTGCCCAGGGCGAGTTCATAAGCGGCGTGGAAGTCGTAAGTGGTGCAGCCGACGTCCGAATCGCTGCAGTCATCGTCATCGCGATCCCAACCGAGACCGAGGACAAGACCATAAGCATTCAATTCGAGACCGCGGGTATTGCGTTCCACCATGCCAATCGCATAGTCACCCGGATCATCGTAATCGTAGTAACGGAAAGCGCCTTCTGCATAGGTGAAGTCACCAGCCTTGATAGCGACGCCTTCGCTCAGCTGATACTGAATGAAAGCACCGTCATAGGCAAAATGCGGAGCGGTACCGTCGCCGTCAGCGGAAATAGCCGCTTCTGCAGACCACTTGTCCGTGAACTGCACGCCGAACACGAGATTGAACGTCGAAGCGTAATCGTGGAACCACTTGTTTTCTTCTGCGTTGTTATTCGTTTCATCACGCGGATCGACCTTCTTGTAATCCGTATTGGCTTCGAATTCCACTTCGCCAGCCACCGTGAACTTCGGGCCTTCATTCGAAGCGGCCGGAGCAGAAGCTTCCGTTGCGGCAGCGGTTGCAGCCTGCTGGACATCAACCGGCTGAGATGCTTCCCGCTGAACTTCTTTCTGAACGGCAGCCGGTTCTTCTTCGTAATAACCGTCTTGAGCATAAAGCGGAGCTGCAAAGAGTGCAGATGCAAGCATTAAACCAAAAGTCTTTGTCATCATGATTCCTTTCGTTATTGCCAAATTGACCTATCTGAATCTTAGCGATCGCTATCTGAATTAGATTCAACTAGAGTTTTTAGTTTTGTCTAATTTCTAGGACAAATTTAGCTATAGCTAAATAATTAGTCAAGGCTAAATTTAACAGAAATTGCAGATACCCAAGGCAACCTTGCTAGGTGGTCTTCTTGGATTCTTTCTTTTTTGAGGTTTTTTTGACGTTTTTTTCGACAAAGGACTCAATTCGGTCCAAAGTTTCGCCAGAAAGGACGTGTTCAATGGCACAGGCGTCTTCATTTGCGATTTCCGACGGGACCCCTAACTGTTCAAGAAAGCTACGCAAGAGCTTGTGACGGCAAAGGACCGACTTGGCCGCAGCCATGCCGGACGGGGTGAGTTCTACGAGCCCATAAGGTTCCTGTTCCACGTGCCCCAAAGCTTTCAACTCGCCCAAAGCCCGAACGACGGAGGGAGCCTTAACGCGAAGTTCCGCAGCAATGTCTTTGAGGCGAACAGCCCCTTTTGACAAATGCAGCACGAGCACCGCTTCTAAGTAATCTTCTAGACTTTGGCTGAGCTTTTTCATAGTTCTACCAATCTACATAATTCCAAGATTCCCAAGAGCTCAGCGGATTTTCCACAGGACCCTTTTCGGGGCATTTTCCGAAATTTTTTGCACGTAAAAAGTCTTGGAGCCGATGACCGAGCCGCCCTTCGCCGCAGTTTCGACCTTCCACTTGCCCTCGGGAACGTTCTTTTTGGTCGTATAGATGCGGAAACCTTCTTCTCGACTGCCCCGGGTCGTCATGCGCGCCGAGGTAATCGTGTTCAAAAGTTCATACTTGCCCGTCTTTGCATTCTGATGGTACCAGCGGTGTTCAAGCTGCGTTTCGACTTTCGCCGGGGCAAAAACCGCGCTTACAAAGGTTACCCCTTCCCCTTCAGCAATCGAAAGTGTCGGAGAAAATCCCAAATAAACGCTCAGTCCGCCGAGAAAATCGTTTTCATCGACGTAACACGTATAATCCTTGGAAAATCCCGTACAAGCATTCTGGTCCTTGAGCACGAGCGGCACAGGCGCAATCCAGTTCGCGAGATAAGCGATGAGCAAAATTCCGGAAATCACCGCCGGAGCGATCAACGCCCGCTTCGAACGGCGCGAAAGCTTGAACGCCCCAAAGCAAATTCCAAAAGACATCGCGGCCGAAACCAAGAACCAAAAAAAGCCGATCCCATTCACCAAATGCGGAATCAAAAAATTCAGGTACATCGTCCCGAGTAAATTAAAGAGAGCCAGCGAAAATTCAAACTTGGCATAGCTTTGCTGCAAGAATTCATTCGCCACCAGGAACACCGCAAGAAGCGCCACCAAAAAGAAGGCGCCAAACGACCCGCTGCTTTTAAAATAGCACACGACCAGCGCACTGAAAAGGCTACCAAAGCAGAACTGTACCGCATAGGTAAAACGGTTCTGCCATTTTTCGTTCCATGCGCGATTTAAGAATTTACCAGGCTCTGCGGCGAGCAACAGCAAAAAGACAAGCGACGCCACATAGTACAGCAAAAGAATCGCCAAGTCCGTCGTCTGAACGAGCTTGCCAAGTGTAATGGAATCCCACGTAAACCCGCCAAAAAATGCGGCAGCCGGAAAGAATTTGCGTATTTTTTGAACAACAGAATTTTGCAGAGCATTTTGAAGCAATTAGACTAACCCTCAAACAAAACGATTCCCATAAAGAACAGAAAGACAATTATCAAAGCCGAAAAAACCGCCAAACCGCCGAAAATCCATTTCACATAACGGGCAATCTTGACCGTTTTCGACTTGGAATCTGACGCAAAATGCTGATAGAGATTCAAACCGGCAAGCAATGTAGCGGCGGCATCGTCCACCCAGCCAGTTCCAGGCACCGAATCTGGAATCAAATCGACCGGAGAAATGTCATAAATCAGCACCAATACCGCAAAAGCAATCGCCACCCCTTTGCAAAGGGGAGAACAGCCATCCGCTTGGCATTCTTCACACTTAAATTTTAGATCTCGATTCTCTTCCATCATAAACTCCGCTGCTCTTAAAATAATAAAACGATTTTTTCACAAATAATGCAAAGGGAAAATTTTTTTATATTCTACCTGTCTAAATCATTCCACTTGAAAAATACAAGGAAATAAAAATGAGTTACAAAATCGTTCTTATCCGCCACGGCGAATCCGAATGGAACCTCAAGAACTTGTTCACCGGCTGGAGCGATCCTGATCTGTCCGAAACCGGTCACAAGGAAGCCAAGCTCGGCGGCCAGCTCCTCAAGAAGGACGGCTTCACTTTCGATATCGCTTACACCTCCTTCCTCAAGCGTGCAATCCACACCTGCAACCACGTTCTCGAAGAAATGGAACTCGAATGGATTCCGGTTGTGAAGAACTGGCGTTTGAACGAACGCCACTACGGCGCTCTCCAGGGCTTGAACAAGTCCGAAACCGCTGCAAAGTACGGCGAAGACCAGGTGAAGATCTGGCGTCGTTCCTTCGACATCACTCCGCCGGCTCTCGAAGCCGACGATCCGCGTAACCCGCAGAAGGAAGCCAAGTACGCGAACGAAGATCCGAAGATTCTCCCGCTTACCGAATCCCTCAAGATCACGATCGACCGCGTTGTCCCGTACTGGGAAAATGTGATCAAGAAAGACGTCGCTGCAGGCAAGAAGGTTCTCATCGCGGCTCACGGTAATTCTCTCCGTGCTCTCGTGAAATACCTCGACAATATCTCTGACGACGAAATCACCGGTCTCAACATCCCGACTGGCGTTCCTCTCGTCTACACGCTCGACGACAACTTCAAGCCGATCGAACATCACTACCTCGGCGATCAGGACGCAATCAACGCTAAGATCAACGCCGTGAAGAACCAGGGCGCTAAGAAGTAATTCTTGCTATCTGATTTTCAAAAAGGCCGCTCGTTTGAGCGGTCTTTTTTATGAACGCTTAATAATCCTGGACGCAGCGGACCGGATAGTATTCGTGTTTGTTGGAACGGGCTCCAAATTCCACGCCTGCCTGCATCGATTCTGCGGCGGTGAATTTTTCATTGTCATCCTGGTTCGGGAGCCAGTAATAAACAGAGGTTTCTCCCTTTGAAGCCTGCCACACGAAGGTGCCCGAAGTCAGGAGCTTGTTTGCCAGATTTGCGTGGGCACGACCGCGGAGATAGGTGTAAAGCTTGGTCCATTCCGTGGAATCCGGCAAGTGCCAACCTTCCGGGCAAACGTGTTTGGCGGTTTCCCAGTTGTAAAGACGTCCGAGCGTGGTGCAGCTCTGTTCCTTGGAACCTTCGGCGCACTTGCTTCCCCAAAGAGTGCGGTAGTTCAAATGCGTCGCCATCCAAACCTGATCGCCCGCCTGTACGACGCGGTAGATTTTACCATCGCGGGAATCCTTAAAGTAAGTGCGCTTCGGACGGAACTTGCCCTTCACGAACTTCTTGCCCGAGAAATCGCTGTCCCAGGTGTCTGCCTTGCTGAGCATTTTCCAGTTCTTGTCGCAGATGACGATTCCATGGGATGTCTTCTTTTCTGTGCCCATGTTCTTTTCGGTGCAAAGGCCGAACATCTTTTCATTATCGCTTTCGAGGCGCCAGCGGTGCAATTCCGCATCGCAAACAAATTCGCTAGCCTGCAAACCGTTCATGGTGCGGGGAACGCTTTTCTTTTTGACGGAGCCGTCGCAAGAAGTCTTGTGCATTTCAAAAATCTTATCGCAGTCGAAGAGTCTAAACGACACGCGCTTTTCGTAAGCGTCATCGATCGTCGGGTAAACGGAGCAAGCGTTCAAAAGCAAGAAGTTCCAAACGTCATCGGTCTTCTGGAAGCCCGTGCGAATCTGTTCCACCAGGTTTTCTTCCGAATAGCCATAGCCCTTGCTCTGCAAGAACTTCATGTCTTCGACCCAGTTGGAGTCCCGATCGAACCAGTCCAAGTTCCAAAGGCCCGCCCAGAGGGCATCCATGTTGCGGTCAAAAAGCTTGACCTTTTCGCGGTGTTCAAATTTTTCGCGAGTTTCCTTGAGAACGACTTCCGTGGCGCACTGTTTTTTGCGAGCCTTGACAAAGGCGTTCAGCATCTTGGTGCAGGCGAGCTTCGATTGTTTGGAATCGTCGAAGGCACAGGCGCCGAATTCAAACTGGAGAGAATCCCCCTCTTCGGCATCGGCAATACGACGCTTGGAAGTCTTTACGATTTCGTTCAGATCTCGGTAACATTCACCCTTGGTCATTTCCTTGTCGTAAACGGAATCAACCGTTGTGACTTGGTAGAATTCCAAAAGGAACTTTTTATCGAGAGAGCGCAGGTACGGGCCAAGTTTTTCACGCGGAACGCTGTCGAGGTAAATTTTACATGCGTGAATGGATTCCTGATTTTGGCAGAAAAGAGAATCCAAGCGTTGCAACGTAGCAAAGCTCTGCGTCTTCATCCATTCCACGCAAAGGTTTTCATCCGTTGCACCCGAGCAGGACTGCGAAATTTGAGATTCCATCAGGGCAAGGCTATCGACCGCCGCATAAACGATCGAATCCGCCGGAATTTCCGACATCGCCATCATTTCGGGAGAAGCTAAAGGATCTGTCGTCACCGAGTCCGTTGCAGCAGAATCTGCAACAGCGACTGAATCCTGTACCGTCGCGACCGAATCTTTTTTCGAAGCTACGCCCGAACCTTCTTGCGCAAACAGAGCCACCGCAAAAAACGCAGTCACCCCCCAAATCTGTGCCGTGAGTCTTTTGTACATAAATTCCCCTTATAAATCAACGCGACACAAAATAGAAAATTTCAAACGGAAAATGCATTTCTCCGGATAATTTCCAAGGTCCATCAGAGCCACGGTCGCCGTTCCCGGCTCCACATTGTTTGCAAAAGCCAATTCGCAATAAAGCGGATCGCCCATCATCGGGAGAATCGCATCGGAATGGGCAAAAAAAAACGGAAGCGCTTGCGTCTCCGTTTTCTTCAGATTCAATCAGTCTGAAAATTACTTCTTAAGGCTCTTCACAGCCTTGTAGAATTCGCGACGAACCTTACCGAACTTCTTATAATCGACAGAGCTTGC
>NZ_JALFIA010000061.1:0-18411 GCF_022776125.1 Hallerella sp.
CTCAAAGACGAAGCTACCGGTCTCAAGTACGGCATCGACAACACGACCCGTTTGAAGTACGCCGAAAACGTCGCCTTGATTTTGGGAACCAATATCAGCTATCTCGGCGGTTCGGGATCCGAAAGTGTGACAATCCCGACCTTGAACGGTGCAACACCGGTCTCTTATGGCGACCTCTGGTACAACATGCAGACCGACCAGACCTGGATTTACAACCGTTACCAGGCAGGCAATATTTTTGAAGTTCTCGCCTATTCCGATGTGACCAAGGATCTCGAAGGCGTAAAGCTCCCCCAGAAAGGCGTTCAGAGTTGGAAATCCGCCGAGATGAAAAAGCTCGGAATCAACCAGCTGAACTACATGCTCGGCGTGAACCCGTGGGATGTATCCTTCCTCCTCGGCGTCGGCGATAAGAACGACGCTCACCCGCACCACCGTGCATCGAATCCAGAAGGGAAGAACATGCCGGGTGCAAATTACAAGTATAATCCTCCGACCGGCGCTCTCTTCGGCGGTGTCACTCCGAGTGTTTCGGACGGTAACGCTTGGGCACCAAGCACCATGAGCTGGGAAGATTATCGCCTTTCGGAAACCTGTATTGATGCTACCGCTATGTTCGTCGCATCTTGCGCAGTCGCTGTGAAGGAAGAAGACCGCACCAAGGCTCCTGAACAAGTGAATGTGGAAATCCGCTACGTCGGCTATGATTCCGCCATTGTGAAGATAGCTCAAGACCAGCGCGGTCCGACGATGATCCTTTACAGCACAAGCGAAACCGGTCCGTTCAACCAGATGTTCAAGGATACGGTGAACGCGGTGAGCCATGAAGTTCACATGACGGGCCTCGCCAACGGTACGACGTACTACTTCAAGGTGATTGCAATCAACGCTCGCAGTGAAGCCTATACCACCAAGTGGCTTGTCGACAGCACGAGCACGCCGTTCTCGTTCACGACTCTCGTGAGCCCGCCGGCTGACGCCAACATTCAGAACATCAAGGTTTGTAACCTCTCCGCCGACAGCGCAGAACTTATGTGGTACACGCCGAATGGCCAGTATGAATCCAAGGTTTATTGGGATACGCTTTTGACTTCTTACGACCAGATGACCTGCCCAACATCCCCGACCGGAACCTGTGACTTCGAAGCAAACGCAGACGTTTCGGGTATTCCGACCAGCTTCCATTATGTGAAGTTCGGCGGTTTGAAGGAACAGACGACTTACTACTACTGCGTCCAGAGCAACACCTCGATCCGCTGCACAGACGATGAAGGCATGCCGCTCAAGTTTACGACCCCGGTGACATCTTACGATTTCGAAGTCCGTACATACCAGTATGAATTCGGCGGTCTCGACTTCTTGAACATCAACATTTACAATAATGAAGATCGTCAGTTCGATAGCTTGACTTTACGCCTTTATGTGACAGCAAAGCCGGAACAGATCGAAGCTCTAGCCGGAGAAAACAACCAACCGGGTTCTTGCCCGCTTTTGCTCGACTTGGATATTTGCCAAGCTTATGACGAAGCAGGCTTTAACAAGCCGTGCGAAACCGACCGCGAAATCCGCGACCTTCTTCGCGGCGCCCTTCCGGTGAAGCTTGAAGATACTTACAACTCCGCAACGGGAACCTACGACTGGTACATTCCTATCCCGCTCGGATCGACGACCATCAAGTCTTCTTCCCGTATGCGTATGGACTTAGGCTTCTCCAGGGGTCTTTACCAGAACGGCAAGTGCGATCCGCTCCGTACCGCTCCGGAAAAACGCATGTCCGCGACATCGGGCGACTGGACCTGGGCTCCGCATAAACGCGATATCGACGGAGCCGATTATGCCGGTATGCCGGTCTGGGGCAAGGATGATGGCGACCAGGACGAAGCTCCGGTGAACCCGTATGTGGTCGTTTACCGCAAGGACGAATTCGTGGTCGGTTTCAGCCCATCTTATTCGGAAATGGCAACGAAGCGCGCAAATTACGAAATTTCTGTCGCCTTCAACGAACCGTTCAACGTTTCAAATGGCTCTTACATCCAGATTGACTCTACCACGAGCACCATGCACCTGACGGGCAACGCTACCATTTCGGAAAACGGTTATGTGACCGCCATCTGGGTAAACGGTGTCGCCCTTTCCAAGGATCAGCTTTCGAACGCAGCCGTGTACAACTATGCAACCGGTCGCTTTGACTTGAACATTCCGGTCAAGATGAGCATCGGTACGAACAAAATTGACGTGACGATTTTCGCAGGTCCGGATCCGGATTGCGCCGAATGTCTTGAAAACGGTGGTTGCGCATTTGTAAACCGTACTTACTATGTGCAGTTCAGCAAGGGTGACCGTACCGCAGGCAAGATCCAGCTTCTCCGCGAAGATGGAACTTCTGTGTCGAGCCCGGTGACGGACGATCCGATGAAGTTCAAGGTCTTTGTCAGCGATAAGGACAATGCGCCGAACGAATCGATCCATGTGATGTTCCACAATTCCCGTACAGGCGATTCCACTGAAGTAACCTTGAAACGTAAGAATGAAACTCTCGGCTACTTCGAAAGCGAATGGCTCTCTGCTGTGAACTCGGCAGACGCAAGTCTCCCGAACGTTTCGCTCCTCGGCGGCGATACGGTAACGGTCGTCTACATTGACGTAGAAGATCCGGAAGACTCGACGGCTCAGGCATTCTTCGCCGATCCAACGACTCCGATCCCGCAGAAGGCAATTCTCACGGATGCAGATTGCGATGCAACGGCAGACGCAATGACCATTACCTTCAGCGGTAGCCAGTTTGATGGATCTTCGATCAAGCTCGACAGCGTCCGCCTTTCTCTTGATTCCACAAGCACGACCGCCGCAACGGAAATTCTCGTGACGCCGTCGGAAAAGGTCATCGGTGCAACGGCGAACTTCTCGCTTGCAGGCCTCGGTATTCCGAAGAGTGCGGCTCCGGCAGGTAAGGCTACGATTTACATGACAGAAGACGGAGTTGTGAAGTCATCGGAAAAGACGATTACCGATGGCATCGCTCCGAACCTCATAAGCGTCGCCATTCTTGAAAACGAAAATCACGAAAATGTCCAGGATACGCTCCGTATCGCATTCTCGGAACGCATTACCATGAGCACATCGTCTTGGCCGCTCGCCATTTACGACAGCGAAGGTGCAGAAATTGACCAGAGCACGATCAAGGTAATCAGCGCCAAGTCTTCCGACAACGGCAAAATCTGGGAATACGTGGTCGAAGGCAATACCGAAGGCAACTTCATCAAGCAGGGTTACAAGGCCGTGATTAAGGCTGGTTTCTCGGTTGTCGACTTGGCGACGAATGCCCTCTCCGATTGTAACGGGGCCGTCACGATTATTGAATCTGTACGCCCGGTTCCTGTGAAGTATGCAAATATCATCGACAACGAAGGCGATGGTCAGCCGGATGAAATCTATATCGAATTCACGAAGCTTCTCCGTGAAAAGGATATGCTCGACACGATTGACGTGTACTGGGGCAAGCCGGAAGTCTATATGGCATTCCCAATGCCGAGCTCCGGTTGGGCTCTCGACACCGTTTACGGTGAAAAGGTTGCCAAGTACATTACGAAGATCGACTCTGCAAACGGAACCTGGATCAAGGGTTCTGAAAAGAAGATCTGCTCTAGCTACAAGGATGTGGTGATTTACGACAAATTTGACACAACCTTCACGACCGAAGGCGCGATTGAAAAAATTGACACCATATCTCACCTGTCGCAGATTTGCGAAAGCTACGTGACCACTCAGGATTCGACGTTTGTCCCAGCAATCGATACGATCGGTATCGACTCGGTCCAGAGTACCATAACGGCAATCCGACTCGCGATTACCGGTGATACGTTCAATAAGAAGACCTACGGAAACCGCAACGGCAACGGTATGATCCTGCCGCGCCAGGGTTCGCTCGGAGGCTTCTTCGACGACAATACGGCAACCCTTTACGACAAGTGTCCGCCGATTATCTTGAGCGCAACGATTTCGAAGCCGACAGAATCCTTCTACATTCTCCGTGTGAACCTCTCAGAACCGATGAATGTGAATTCCGCTGCTACGGGCACCAATTACCTGCAGAAGCGCCGTGACGAAAGTCTCTACTGGTTCACCAATACAGGCAAGCTCACAAATACGGGTACGACTTGGACGTTCTCTTACGCAGACGAAGGTTCTGAAAACGAAGTCCATGTCGGTGACTACATCCGTCTCCCGATCGGTACGGAATACTCCATTGCAAGCGATGGTTCATCGAACTTCCCAGGCGAAGAAAACCCGTGGATCCTTGTGCAGGGCGACATCGAAGAAATCTCCTTCAAGGTTCACATGCTCGCGGGCGTGACCTCGGTCCCGGCAGAAAACGACCTCTATGCAGGCAATCTCCCGAAGCGCGACGAAAGCTTCCGCCTTTCCTACTTGGTGGACGACAAAGAAACGCTCATCGCTTCAGGTAAGAATAAGTTGCATGAACTTATCCCGGTGACTTACGACACCTTGACATACATCCACGGCGGCCCGACCTTTGATATCGACGTCGAAATTCCGCTGCTCTTGCAGCTCGATTCCCTTGGCGAAGAAGCCTGGAAGGCAACCTTCAAGATGTCCGCCGATATCTACAGCAACACGGGTAGCCTTGTCGCGCAGACTACCTACTCGTTCACGCTTTCGGATATCGCAAAAACCGCCATGAGTACCGACGGTGTAATCAAGCTCCGCCTCGAATGGGTCACGCATGATGGAATTGCTCCGTTCTCGGAAGCAGGCCGCCACATCGGCACAGGCGCTTACATTTCGAACTTCTCCTTCAAGGCAAACGAAGTCGCTGTGGGCAACACCGCAAACGGCAAGTACAAGAAGGGACAGACGAAAAAGCAGTCTGCAAGCAAAACGAAGACCTTCGGTTTCCGCCGCGTCAAGGGCAAATAGCCTCTTCGTTTCCGAATCCTTACAATTCCAAGGAAACCGAGTCATTCGGTTTCCTTTTTGTTTTTGAAAACACTTCGGGAACAGATTCTCCTACCCTACTTTGGAAATTCATTTTTTGGGGATTCTAAAAAAGGTATTTTTGGAATAGGTGTGTTGGTCATTTGAAGGTTTGGGTTTTTAAAAAGGAGTCCCCAATGGTACGCCTCATTTTTCTGCTTTTAACGTTTGCCGCGCTTTTGTTTGCGGACGATCGCATTCCCAATATCGACTTTACCTGTGACACGTGCAGCCGTCGTTATCTCGACAGTTTGAACGTTTACGACCGCCCCGTAATCCGTGTAAACCAGATCGGTTTCCGTCCCTCGGATAATCACAAGTTCGCCTTTGTCGCAGAACCGACAGCGATGACGTTCAAGGTAGTGGACGCTTCGAGCGGAACCTCTGCATGGGAAGGCAACCTGACACCGCTAGGAACTTGGACAAAGCCCGGCATTTGGGTCAATGGAGCATTCTCCTCTATCCATACGGTTTATGAATTTGGCGATACCACTTCTTCGGGAACAGAAAATCTCTACAGTGCCGATTTTTCGGGCTTGAGTGCACCAGGAACCTACTTTATCGTTGTCGGCCAAGACACCTCTTTTAACTTTATTATCAACGAATACATTTTCAACGCGGTCTTTGAAACGACCTTGAAGTTCTTTGGAATTCAACGTTGCGGCAATACAAATTCACATCTTCACGGAGCTTGCCATACAAAAGACGGTTCCGCGATCGGTTTCGATTTGAGCGGCGGTTGGCATGACTGCGGAGACCATTTCAAGGTGAGCCAGACCCTCGGTTATGCAGCCTTCGTGCTTTCGATTGCATATAACGTATATTCCGAACGTGCGGAAGACCGTTTTGGCGCTTCTTATGCGGACACGGTGACGACGGACGGCATTCCGGACATTCTTTGGGAAGCGAAGATCGGTGTGGACTGGATCTACAAGATGTATAAAGCTTCGAAGGCCGACGGTTTGATTGAACAGGGAGACATGTATCATTCCGTTGCTGTCAGTTCTGCTGACCACCAGTTCTGGGATGTGCCTGAGCATCAAGATGCCCAGAGCCCCGCCAAAGGCGGCGCTCCGCGACCTGTCGCGGCCGGGATCGGTACGAACGCGGCGGGCATGTTTGCCGCTGCGATGGCCTTCTTTGCCGTTGGCTGGGAAATGTATGAAGACGACAACTATTCGGATTCTTTGATTGCAGCCGCCGCCGATATTTACAAGAATATCATTGCAAAATACGCTCCGGACGGCAAGAATACCGATAATCTCGAAGGTTTTTATACCGGCGGTGGTCCGCTTTATGACGACGCAGCGGCCGCTGCCCTCGCCCTTTGGTATGCCACGAAGGACACCACTTACGCATACGACCTTTACAAAAATCCGGCGATTAACAACAACGCAAGCAATTACAAATACAACCTTCCATATTTCCGCGGTGGTTACATGGGCCACACGAGCGGCTTCTATCCGGGCGGTTGGATGACGGACTATGAAAACATCCACGCCTATGTGCTTTTTGCTTTCGATAAGCTCATTCTTCCGACAGTGGCCAAGGCCCAGAGCTACGGCATTTCTTCCGAAGAACGCGACACTCTTTTGACTCGCATCATTGCGACCATGACCCGCTTGACCGACGACGGAACACAGGGCGATTCCACCGTCAGCACAAACCCCTACGGATCCTTTACCATTGTGCCGCCGTACAACCTGGTTTGGACTTCGAGCGACTGGGGCTTTAACCGTTACAACATGGGTGCCGCAAACGCCGTATTCATGCTCTACGACATGACTGGCGATGAACAGTATTTGAACGTTGCACTCGATAACTTCTATTACAACATGGGCGCAAATCCATGGGGTCTTTCCTTCATCATGGGCACAGGAACCCGTAATGAAAACCACCCGCATAACCGCGCCGCAAACCCGGACGGCTATAATGCAGGCGGCATGCCATATGAATACACCTGCCCGAAGGGCGCTCTCATGGGCGGCTCCGCTCCGGAAAAAACTTTGAAGGACGACTGGAACGACTACACCGCCACTGAAACCTGCATCGACTTCTCAGCCCAGTTCGTGATTCCTGGCCTGAGCCTCTCCAAAAAAGTTCCGGAAGATGTCGACGGGCCGATCTTCTCGAATATTGCGGGAACAGCCATCACGGATACATCTGCCGTCATCAGCTGGAATACAGACGAACGAGCGATCGTGACCGTTTACTACGGAACCTCTGCCGACGCAGCCAAGGTAGACTCCGTGACAGCAACAGCGGGCGTCGGAGGTTCGGTAACGATTACAGGCCTTACCGCAGGAACGACTTACTACTTCTACCTCGTCGGTCATGACGTAAAACAGAATTATACAACCGACGACAATCACGGTCTGTGGTATTCCTGGACGCAGACGACGACCTCGGTCAATATTTCGGGGGTGACGATTTGCCAGGTGACGAACAACAGCGCCCACATTTACTGGTGGACGGGAGACGTCGCCATGACGGGCCTTGTACAGTACGGCACCTCTTCCGCTGCGCTTTCGAATTCGACCATAGCGGATTCCGGCAAGGCGGTTCGCTTCCATGAAGCGATCCTCACCGATCTCGATCCGGGTCAAACCTATTACTTTGACGTGGTGTCCGGTGCGACGACCGAAAACAATTCCGGTTCGCACTACAGCTTTACCACATCTTCGGAAGCGACTTTTGTGGATTTCCGCGTTTACGTGAAGCCCGCAAAAAAGAATTCCTCTTGCACCGACTGGAAGAGCTGCAACACGTTCTTTGTGATCGTAACGAACAGCGATACGCTCCCCTACTCGGACGTGGAACTTCGTTTCTACTTGAACCAGAGCGTTTCTGCAACAGGCTGGGGACAGCTTGTAAAGGTCTCTTACGACGACACTTCGTCGATGTCGCTTGACTATGGTGCAGCAGAGTTCGACGCGACAAGCGGAGGATACTACTTGCCGATTACCTTGAAAGGCACAATCGGCGTTTCGAGCAGCTTCCAGTTTGAAATGCAGTTTACAAATGCCACCTACGGAGATTTGGACGGATCCTGGTCGCTGCGCGCTCATACGGATTCAACGGATCCGGAATACTTTGCAGGAATTGACCTCACCAAGGGGCCTCTTTACACGGGATCGGAATCTTCTTTCCTCGAAGAAGTAAACGGCGTCACGGAAACCGCTTATACAAAGGATCCGTACGTAACGATCTTCTACCACGGCACGCACATCTACGGCTACCCGCCTGATTACGACGCCTCTTCGAGCGATCTTTCAATTTCCCGGACCATCACGCTCGATTTCGTGAGCCCGTTTGAATCCCCGGCAACGTCCAAGGAAGATACGGTCAATACGGCAACGTACAGCGGCGAAAGCACCGTTTCTCCGTCGGGCTTCCTCGACGACTTCGAAGGCAACGGAGTTTCTTACTTCAGTTCGAATACGCAGTACGTGAACAAGTACGACGATTATATTTTCTCGATTTCCAAGAACCTCGCCTACGGCAACAACATGATCGATTGGGTCTCTTGGCACAATCACGGTGCAAACGCCAAGGGCAGTTACGATTGCGCCTGTAAGGTTGTCCGTTCAAATGTGGAATGGGACTCCATTGTGACTCCGCTCGAAAAGCGTTACCTTGTATTCAACAAGGATACCGCCAAGGCTTATATCGGCAAGCGCGCCCAGGTGATCGTGACTTTGTACGATTCTACCGGAGCGGTCATTACGGATGACGACATCACGATTTCACTCTCGGTCGAAAACGGTTCCGCGTTTTTCTACACCTCGGCGACAGCGGATATTTCAACGACATCTCTAACTCTGGTGAACGGCACCGCGACCTTCTACGTCACCAGTGATACGCCTCTCGAAACGATTCTGTACGCAAGCTCGATTTCTTCGAGTTCCAAGTACAATTACACTTCCGCAAAGGCAGTCCTTTTGATTGAAGAACTTCCCCCTTGGCCGATCATCGACTATGCCAGGATGCTCGACTCGGACTGCGACAACATTCCGGATCAGTTGCAGATTCTCTTGACCGCCTCCTACCAGAGCGAACAGAGCTTTAGCTCCGTCTCCTTCGAATACCGCGGCGATACGATTACCGTTTCGAGTGCAGATACTCAGGATTCGCTGATCACGATTCACTTTACCTCAAAGGACTTTTCTGTGTATACGAACCCGGAAGGTTCCATCACCCTCAAAAGCAACATCAGCGGCGAAACGAAAACGCACACCGATTACTACCAGGACGGCATTTCTCCTGCGATTCTTTCGCTTTCCGTTTTAGAACGTTTGGATACCGCCACGGTGGACCGAATCTACCTCCAGTTCTCGGAACCGATTTCTGCACCGGGTCTCGCGTGGCCGCTCGCCCTGTTTGACGCAAGCGGGAATCCGTTAGACATCACGCCGAGCGTTACAAGTTCCAAACTTTACAACGAAGCCTTGAACGTTTGGGAATACACGATTTCCTTTGATGCAAATGGCAACTCTCTCATCACCGAAGGCATGAAGGGTCAGCTGCTCGCCTCTGCATCGATTACAGACAAATCGGGCAATGGAATTTCGACAATCTGCTCGCAGCCGATTCTCACGTTCACCCTTAAGATTATGCCTATCCCGCTCAAGTACGCAAGCATTACTGACAGCGACGGCGATGGCCTCGCCGACCAGGTCTTTGCCGAATTCACACAGAAAGTGGACAGCCGTCATGCGCCGGACAGCGTCTCGGTAATCTTCGGCAGTGCCGTTCCGGAAACACTCTGGACGAACACCTTTAACTGGAATTCCGAAAGAACCGCAGCGACGATCAAGCTCGACCCTGCATTTAAGCTCGGCAACACGAACGGCAACTACTCGGGGATTTCTTCGAAGGGTGGCGATATCGTCGGTGCAGGCCTCTTGACCCAGCACAAGGGTAACGGCGCAAACTACGAAAGCGATTCCACTCTCGCCGAAGACAAGACAGGTCCTGTAATTGTCGCCGGAACGATTAACGAAGCGGGTTCCTTTGTTTCGCTCCTTGTCGAAGCGAGTGAACCGCTTGTCGTCAGAGACTCGACTTTGGACTTGATCCAGCGTGAACGCAGCGGTCCGGTAAACGTCCGCGCCTACCGTTGGACTCTTGGCTCGAACACGTTCAACATGCTTTACGAGCAGAGCTCGGAAACCGCAGTCCAGGAAGGCGACCGTATTCGCTTCACACCGCAAGACGGAAGCCTCTTCCTCGACAAGAACGGCAACCAGCCGTCGCTTGAAAATCCTTGGGCAACCGTTGTAGGTTCGGGCAATCCGCAGATTACGTTCGATGTCCACCCGGCACATCCGATTTCCGACATTTCTTCGTCCATGTCCGAAACCTGTACCGAAGCAAAGGAACCGTTCCGCCTGATCGTTTTGAACCAGGAAACGCGCAAATGGGATATTTACAAAAAGGATCAACTCGTGGAAAGCGTCGATACCAACGCCTACCAATTTGACGGAATGCTTTATGTCATCGATATGGGTATTCCGCGCGGCACAAGCTTCGGTGAAGATCCGGCATGGAAATCGATCCTTCTCAGTGTCGATATGCCGTTCTACACGAACCTTGGAACCTTTGTAAACCGTTATGACCGCGACTTCAACCTGACGCCGACATATCTGTCGAGCGATAACCAGGTCCTGATGCGCTTGCAGTGGCTCTCGAACTGCACCAAGGGACTTTCCTCGGAAAGCGGACGCGCCATCGGTACAGGCGCATATATTTCGAAAATCGATATCGGAGCGAAGTTCATTCCGAATACCGAACTGGACGACGAAACGGTCAAGCGCTTCTCGTCGAAGGATAGCTACACCAAGACGCAAACTTTCGGCATCCGTCGCATCCAATAATTTTCTTTTTCTACTAAATTTAAAGTACGTCGTTTCTGGCGTACTTTCTTAAATTATTTCGGTAGGGAATTTTTCAAAAATGGAAGCATTTAAATTCAGCATTCACTTTTTGCATGGGTTTATCGCCCTTCTGACTTGCATTGTTTTGCTTCCCATGATTCTTTCGACGACTCTTTCGAATACGTTTGCAAAGCATCTTCAAAGAAATCTGATTTACCTGCTGATCCTAAACATTTTATGGAATGTTCTTGCGTTTATTGAACAGCTCCCCCGCGTTTATATTTCCGATGAAATCCGCTATACGATCTACATTCTAGGCGTCCTTTGCTGGGTACAGTACGGTTATGCGATTTTCCGTGTTGTTTACGGAATGGCGGGTGAAAATCTGAGACCGATTTGGCGGAAGGTCCGCATATTTCTCAACATCTGGAATTTCATCGGCGTCATCTTTTGCCTTATTACTGGCTTTGCGGGTAAATTTTACACCGGTATCGTGTCGACGTGGTACGGCTTTACAGCCGCAAACTCGGTTCTTGCAAACATCGCCATTTTAATTTTCTTGATTATTCCGGTATTCTTTTCTGCAATTATTTCTTATCAGCAGATGCATACCACCCATGCGGAAAAGATTTTCCGTTCTATTTTCGTTTCGCAGATGTCTGCAATCATTGCAGGCTTTATCATGGACGCGATTCTTCCGGCCTTGGGACTTTTTATCTACGGCGAAAGCGCTTCCATTTTCCTTTTTATCATCACCCTCTTCCTGTACCGAGCCAACACAATTCTTGCCCGAACAGGCATCGACATGCCGAAGTCCTTGAAGCATGTGATTCAGGAACTCGATGAAGGCATTCTCATTTTGAATTCCAAAGGAAAGATTGAACTTTCGAACCGTGCAGCTTGCAAGCTTTTTGGCGTCGGCGAAAAAGCGCTCCTGCAAAAATCGATTACCCAATTCATTCCGGACATCACTGTGCTCGGACCGATGAACAACATCCCGATTTACCTCAAGAACAATTCCGTTTCAGCGACAATCACGATTACCCCGCTCACCTCGAATGGAATCCTCTATGGCTACAAGGCGCTTCTGCGAGACCTTCGCAAGAACAACGACATGCAGCAGAGGTTCTCCCGCTTGCAGGCAGAATTCAACGACGAACGCGATTCCATCCGACTGCGCATTGTGAACCTGCAACAGCTCTACCAGCAGCAACAGATTTTCTTGAATTCCCTCTTGAACAATCTTCCGTCGCGCCTCTGGGCTAAAAATTTGAAAGGCGCTTACACCCAGCAGAACAACAAGGACATCGCCGTCCGCGGAAACATCAAGAGCCATATCGAAGACCCGATTTTTACCCCACAAGAAGCCCAGGCGATGGAAAGCCCCGGCAAGACTGTTGTGCAAAACGAAACAACCATCGACGAAAACGGCAAGAAGCATTGGGAAAAGCATACCGTGGTTCCTTTGTACGACGAAGCCTTCCGCATCAAAGGCGTTTTGGGCCTGATCGAAGATACGACCGATTTCCACGCTCTCGAAGAAGAACGTAACCAGCTCCGAGAAAACCTCGTTAAGGCTTCTACCTTCGAAGACATGAGCAATGTCGCCGGCGGTCTCGCCCACGACTTCAACAACTTGCTCGCCGGCATCATCGGCTACCGCGATCTCGCCGAAGCGACTCTTCCTAAATCTGAAGATTGCGCCCGTACAAAAAAATACTTGGGCAATATGCAAAAGTCTTTGACAAACGCAACGGAACTCATCAAACGCACCTACGACCAGCTCAAGGAACGTCAGGACGACCAAAAGAACGTCGCCGTCAATTTCAACGTGGGACTTGTTTTCGACGAAGTGCGCAATGCGCTTTCCGCAACGCTTCCAGACAACATTCAAATACTCAAGAATGCGACAGACGACATGATCGCCTTCGGCAACCAGACGGACTTCCACCGCATTATGCTGAACATGGGCAAGAACGCGATTTTCGCCATGAAGCAAGGCGGAACGCTCACCTATGGCTGTCACGAAGTCGAAGTCACCGAGCAGATTGTGACCCAGTTCTCTACGATTCCTGTCGGAAAGTATCTCTACGTTTCGGTCTTGGATACCGGTGTAGGCATGGCACCCGATGTGGTCAAGCACATCTTTACCCCATATTTCACGACCCGAGCGCCGGGTCAGGGCATGGGAATTGGCCTTGCAGTCGCTATGCGACTCATAAAAGCAGCCGGTGCGTATTTGAATCTGGAAACAACAATCGGAAAAGGAACTAAATTTATCTTGTATTGGCCTATTGCTAAAAAAATGGGAGGAATTTCTTAATGCCTAAAGTACTTATCATCGACGACGAAAAAGATATTCGTTCCGTTCTGAAGGACATGCTCGGCATGTCTGGTTATGACGTGGATACCGCCGAAGACGGTCGCAAGGCAAAAGAACTTTACGACAAGACGGATTATGACGTAGTCATCACCGACATCATCATGCCGGAACAGGATGGTTTTGAAGTGATTTTGGACTACCGCAACAAGAATCAGCTCGACCGCATTATTGCAATCAGCGGCGGCGGACGTACTTCTTCGGAAGACTACCTGAACATCGCAAGTCACTTTGGAGTGTCTTCGATTTTCTCCAAGCCGCCTAACTACAAGGACCTGATTGCCAAGGTCGACGAAATCGTTGCATCTCACGCTTAAGGATTAGCAAACAGATGAACGTCCTGTTGGCAGACGCAGACAGGAGGGTGATAGACCATGTGACTTCCACGTGGTCCCTTTCTGATGTGTCTTTATTTACAGTTTTGAACTCGACAGCCCTTTTTAACACCATCGAAGAAAATCACATCGACTTTGCCTTTATCGATATTTCTTTGCTGTTGCATAAAGACGTCGATGTCATCAGTTTCTTAAAATCGCACAATCCTGATGCGGAGGTGATTCTTCTTTGTACGCAATCCACAGCGAAAGAAGCAGAAAAAGCCCTTTCCCATGGAGCGGCTTCGTATCTCGTCAAGCCGGTCGAAGTCCGTACCTTAGAAGATGTCGCCAAAAAGTATTTGCAGGGCCTCGAACATTCGAGCAGCTACCGTGAACTGCAAGACCATTTGCTGGGTAACCTTCTCGGCGATACGCCCGAGATGCAAAAGATTCTCCGTCTGCTGAACAAGGTCGCTCCGACGACTAGTTCCGTGCTGATTACGGGCGAATCCGGTTCGGGTAAGGAATTTATCGCCCGCATCGTGCACCGTCTTTCGAAGCGCGCGAACGAACCGTTTGTCGCCGTGAACTGCAGCGCGATTCCGGAGAACCTGGTTGAAAGTGAACTCTTCGGCAGCAAAAAAGGATCCTTCACCGGTGCAACCGCCGACAAGAAAGGCCTTTTTGAAGAAGCGAACGGTGGCACCCTTTTCCTCGACGAAATCGGAGACCTTTCGCTCGCCACGCAGGTGAAGCTTCTCCGCTTTTTGCAGAGCCACGAAACCCGTCGCGTCGGCGAAACCGAAACACGTTACTTGGACGTCCGCATTATTGCGGCTACGAATGCGGATCTTTCGAAAGCGATGGCGAACAAGACCTTCCGCGAAGATCTTTACTACCGCCTGAACACGTTTCATTTGAACGTACCGCCACTCAGAGAACGCCGTTCGACGATTCCGAGCCTCGTCAAGTACTTTATTCTCCAGTTCGAAAAAGAGCAGAACAAGCTCATTCAAAAAATCGAGCCTGCCGCTCAGATGGCGCTTGCGACTTACAACTACCCGGGCAACGTCCGCGAACTCGAAAACATTATCGAACACGCGATCGTGCTTTCTGAAAACGGAACCATCCGTTTAGAAGACTTGCCCGAAGAACTAAGTTCGCAGCCTTTGCGCCAGAATAAAGAACTTTTGCCCGCTCCGAAAAAACACTCTCCTTCGAACGAAGAGCCTTTCGAATCCGTACAAAGTAATTCCGAAGTCAAAGCAATCGGTTACGGAAATCCGGAAGAAATCATTACCCTCGACGAACTGGAAAAGCGCCACATTCTGCACGCACTGGATGTATGCAAAGGCAACAAGACGGAAGTCGCAGAACGTTTAGGCATTAGCCGCGCCACGCTTTGGCGTAAGCTCAAAGATCACAAAATCGAAATTTGATTTTTATTTGACGCAACGAACCGAAAACCCAAAGGTTTTCGGTTTTGTCATATAGGAAAATCCCATCGATTTGGAACTCATGTACCAAACGTTTGCCTCTTCGCCTTCGGCACTTGCACTCCAGAAGAAAGCGATCTTGCTCAAATTTCCATAATTGCCATCATCAAAGCGATTTCCGGCAGGCATGGCGCTGAATTTGAGAGTATCGTTGCCGTTCGTTTCGCCCGACCAACCATAATCGGTTTTCAAAAGATAGGCGACGTTGAAGTCCGCACCGGCTGCGGTCCAAAGGCTTTCAAAATCTTCGTCCGTGGGCAAGCGATATCCCGCAGGGCAAGCCTGTATTGCCGCCTCCCAAGTATAAAGCCTTCCGTAAGCCATGCAGTTGTTTTCATCTTCTGCATAGCAGTAACTGTTAGGCACATTCAAATTCAGATTGTCGGCAAACCATTCGCGGTCGGCGATTTTTACCGTACGATACTTTTGCTTGTCGCGGGAATCCGTCACTTCCGACTTTTTCAATTTTGCGACCTTTGCCGTTTTTGCCTTGCCGGACTTCGACGTTTTTGCCGCTTCGGATGTGCAGAACAAAAGAAGAACCAAACAAAGGAGAACCTGGACGGATTTCATTCGACTACCCCACTTCAATCATGACAGCAGAAAGGGCGCTTTCCTTGCGTTTGCCAGAACCCGGAAAATCCATTCCCTGTCCACGTGCCCAGGCGATTTTCGCCTGCGGGAATTGTTCTTTGACAGTCGCCAAGGTTTCTTTCGCAAGGCTTTCCGGCGTAAATGCGCTGTAATTGGTGCTCGCGAGAAAGAACGCTCCCGGAGCAAGAAGTCCTGCGACTTCGGCGACCAGGGGCTGAAAATCTGTTTTCACCGAAAAGACCTTTCCCTTGTTCCGGGAAAAACTCGGCGGATCGAGAACAACGCCATCGAATTTAAAGCCTTTGCGCAGGCACCACGCCAAATATTCTCGACTGTCGCCTTTAAAGAATTCTCCCTTCAACGGTTCAAGGCCGTTCAACCGGTAATTCTCCCTGCCCTTTTCCAAAATTTTTCCGCTGATGTCCGCATTGACCGCACGGGTCGCTCCACCGATACGGGCGTGCACCGCAAAGCTGCAGGTGTAGCTAAAAAGGTTCAGCACTTCTTTTCCCCGGGCGCGGGCTTCTACATCCAAGCGCCCATCTCGCATGTCCAAAAAGAGGCCCGGATTGACCGTATCGAGAAGGTCTACGTGAAAACGGCAATTCCCTTCGCGGACAACCGTCGAAGATTTCGTTTCGCTGCCGAGTTCTACATGCATTTCGGGCTTTTCCAAAGATTTACCCGACGGAGAAAGGCGGAACTTGGAGACAATAAATTTCGGAGCAAAAACCTTTTTGACCGCTTTCGCGATTTCATGCTCACGGGAAAGCAGTTCCGGGCCAAAATATTGAACTTGAAAACGATCGCCGTACTGGTCGATTGCAACGCCCGGAAATCCATCGTCCGAGCCATTGACAACGCGAAAAGCATCGGTCAATTCTAAAAGAGAAGAACGCTTGGAAAAAGCTTTTTCAAGAAGGCTTTGAAAATCGTTCACGGCTACTTTTCTTTGACCGAACTGGCGACCGGCGGATCGAGCTGCATCACCTGCTTCACGAATTCGTTGACTTCCTTGAACTCGCGATAGACAGAGGCAAAGCGAACATAGGCGACGGCATCGATCTTGCGAAGCTCTTCCATCACCAAATTGCCGATTTCATCGTAGCGCACTTCCTGGCTTTCACTTGTCATCAAAGCGTTCTCGACTCGAGTCACGATTTCTTCAATGAGGCGACGGCTCACGGGGCGCTTTTTACAAGCTGCATCGATACCGGAGATAAGCTTTTCCCGCTTGAACGGTTCATGACGGCCATCCCTTTTTGTAACGGTCAACGGGACAACTTCGACATATTCGTAAGTTGTAAAACGCCTTCCGCAGGCAAGGCATTCGCGGCGACGACGGATCGAAAGACCGCTAGAGCGACTATCGACAACTTTGTCTTCTGTATGGTGGCAATAAGGACAAATCATACGCAACGAATATAGTTTTTTCGCCAAACCTTTTCTAACTTTTCAAATGAAATTCCCTTCTGGAGAACATTATGGATATCCCGGAATCTACCAACTTTATTCAAGATATCATCGTTGACGATTTGAAGACCGGAAAACGCGATCACGTTTTGACCCGTTTCCCGCCGGAACCAAACGGTTATATTCACATTGGACACGCCAAGAGCATTTGCTTGAACTTCGGCACCGCGAAAAAGTTCTGTGGCAAGACAAACCTCCGTTTTGACGATACGAACCCGACAAAGGAAGACACCGAATACGTCGATTCCATTTACAACGACGTGCATTGGCTCGGTTTCAACTGGGAAGAACCGGTGCACTATGCTAGCGACTACTATGACCAGCTTTATGATTTTGCAGAACAGCTGATCCAGCTCGGCAAGGCTTACGTCGATGACCTGTCTCCGGAAGAAATGCGCGAATACCGCGGCAATGACGCAGGTAAGCCGTCGAAGCCGTCGCCGTACCGCGATCGTAGCATCGAAGAAAACCTGGACCTTTTCCGCCGCATGAAGGCGGGTGAATTTGCCGACGGCGCAAAGACGCTCCGTGCAAAGCTCGACCTCTCAAGCCCGAACATGAACATGCGTGACCCTGCGGTCTACCGCATTAAGCATGCGACGCACCACCGCACCGGCGACAAGTGGTGCATCTACCCGATGTACGACTTTGCCCACCCGCTTTCGGACTGGATTGAAGGGATTACGCACTCGATCTGCACTCTCGAATTCGAAGCACACCGTCCGCTGTACAACTGGTTCCTCGAAACCTTGAATTTGAAAAACCGTCCGCAGCAGATTGAGTTCGCCCGCTTGAACCTCTCCTACACGGTGATGAGCAAGCGCAAGCTTTTGGAACTCGTGAAGAGTGGCCGCGTGATGGGTTGGGACGACCCGCGCATGCCGACGGTCTGCGGTTTCCGCCGCCGTGGCTACACCCCGTCTTCAATCCGTGAATTCTGCGACCGCATCGGCATTTCCAAGGCAGACAGCATGGTCGACATCAACCTGCTCTACTTCTGCATCCGCGAAGAATTGAACAGAACCGCTAGCCGCGCCATGGCCGTTCTCGATCCTATCAAGGTTGTGATCGACAACTGGGAAGACGGCAAGGTCGAAGAAGTCGATGTCGAAAACAATCCGGAAGATCCGAATGCGGGTACCCGCAAGGTTCCGTTCGGCAAGGAACTCTTCATTGAACGCGACGACTTCATGGAAAATCCGCCGAAAAAGTACTTCCGACTCAAACCGGACGGCGAAGTCCGTCTCAAAGGCGCTTACTTCGTCAAATGCGTCAGCGTG
>NZ_JALFIA010000065.1:0-2663 GCF_022776125.1 Hallerella sp.
GTGAATTATTTAGGCATTGACTACGGTGAACATCGCGTCGGGATTGCTTTTGCGGATTCCGAAATGAAGTGGGCGTTTGCCCGTGAAACAATCGATCAGAAGAAGACCGACCTGATGACGCGCCTTTCCGAACTCGTCAAATTGAATAAAATTGACATTTTTGTAGTCGGCATGCCGTACCGCCCCGACGGAAGAAAGGACGGCAAGAACGTGGTCGTCGAAGAATTTGTGCGTAAATTGGCGGAACGCTTTCCCGAAATTCCGATCAAGACGGAAGACGAAGCCTATACGTCGGTTGCCGCCTTGCAGGAAACGAGTTACCTGAAAAAGAAAAAGAAGCAGCAGGACAAGGGCCTTGTGGACCGCCTGGCCGCCCAGCACATTTTGCAATCTTACTTGGACAACTGCTGATTTAGTCCATTAAGCAACGAATAGAAAAGCCATTACGCCGATCGGGAGTCACTAAGGAGGCTTTTCTATCTCGATTGTTTAAATGTATGGCGTCCGAGTAGTAGAGAGTGCCTGCGGTCGTAGAAGTCCAGAAAGAAGTCGATTCCCTGACATCCCCAAAATTACCGAGTTCGCCGCTGTAGTGTCCTGCTGGAAGAGCGGAAAAACCATAATCATCGGTGCCTTTTTGGGAAGCCCATGGAATCCAGTCATCGGTTGCCATGAGTAAGTTTCCCGTTGTAGATAGGATAATGCCCGAGTTAGAAATGCCGCCAATGGCGCTTAGCAATGTTTTCCATTCGGGCCATGAAGGAAGGTGATATCCGTGGGGGCAAATTCCAGGAACGGTATCCGGAAGGGCGCTACAGAGATAGTGATAACCGCAATTAATGCCGTTTGCATCATACAGGGCTACGGAATCGATGGCGGCCGCCCAGGAGTAAAGACGACCGTACTTTTTGCAATAAGAGGAGTCGTTCTCGTAACACCAACTTTTGCCCACAAGGCTTGGCGTGTTGACGCTGTCGGAGTAATTGAGGTTTTCCGCCATCCAGGTCTGTTCTCCGATCTTCACGGTCTTGTAAACCTTGCCGTCTCGTTTATCCGTAAAGGAACCCTTTACCACGGTGGAAGGATCGACGGCTACGATCGCGTTAGAAGAGGAACTTGTTGGGGAACTTGAAGAAAGAATTTCTGCTTCAGAAGAACTGCTGGAAATCGCGCTAGAAGAACTGCTTTGGACGGTACGCGAGGAGCTGCTGCGGATGCATCCGTCGGAACTGGTTGGAATAGATTCGCTGGAACTGCTTTGGGAGAAGCTAGAGACGCCGTTTGGGAGGGTGGATGAAGAACTGCTTTGGAGAATGCTCGAAGAAGAATCGGAAAAATCGCTGTGGCTAGGAGCACTTGTATTTTCGTCACAGGCGATCAAAAAAAGTAGCAGACCAATCCATAGCACAACCGATTTTTTTTCTAAAAGCATAGGACCTCCTATATTTTTGATGAATGATAGAAAAATGGTGAAAAAGGTCTATCGGAAACCACGAAGTGTTCGAAATGGAGGAAGGTCTCAGTGGATGGTAATGTATGATGTCAAAAAACAAAAGCTCCGATTCGATCATGAATCAGAGCTTTATGCGGTCGGACAGACTTGAACTTTCAAGCGATTGCTCGCACTAGCACCTCAAGCTAGCGTGTCTACCAATTCCACCACGACCGCGTTTGAATTGGTTACGGGCGACAATATAGAATAAAATCTGAATTTTGTCAAAGGAAATCGTAAAAAAAGACGCTCGCTTTCGCGAGCGCCTTTGCGCTAGAACAACCTGACTCTTGGCGGTATCAGGTGTTACTGAAAATTTGGAATCCACCGTAAGATTCTTGTGCGTGTTCGCTCAAGTCGAGACCACGGAGTTCTTCCTTCTCGCTCACGCGGAGACCCATCGTCTTCTTGATCACGAGGAAGATGGCGCAGGCAGCGAGGAAGCACGGAATCGCGTAAACGATCACTCCGATGCTCTGGGTGAGAACGCTGAAGCGTCCGGTGTAATCGAAGATGCCCACGGCGATCGTGCCCCAGATACCGTTCACGAGGTGAACCGAAAGAGCACCGACTGGGTCGTCCAAACGGAGCTTTTCAAAGAGGAAGACCGCAAGGACAACCAGCACGCCTGCAATGGCGCCGATGATCCAGGAGCTGAGCGGAGAAACCGTGTCAGCTCCGGCGGTAATCGCAACGAGGCCCGCCAAGCAACCGTTCAAAGCCATCGTGGCATCCGGCTTCTTCGAAATGATCCAGGAAGTAGCCGTAGCGGTGATGATGCCTGCAACAGCGGCGAGGTTTGTCGTCACCAAGATGAGTGTGACATCGAACGGATTTCCGCTCAGAGCAGAACCACCGTTGAATCCCCACCAGCCGAACCACAGGATGAACACGCCGATTGTGGCGAGCGGAATGTTGTGAGCCGGGATAGCGTGAGACTTGCCGTTTACATACTTGCCAAGACGCGGTCCAAGGATGATTACGCCGGCGAGAGCGCCCCACCCACCCACGGAGTGCACGAGTTCAGAACCGGCGAGGTCGTGGAACACGTGACCGAAATGCGTTGCAAGGAAGCCGTCTTCAGCGCCGAGCCAGCCGCCGCCCCATGTCCAGGAACCTACGATCGGGTAGACGAAGGCGACGTATACAAGCGTGAACACGAGGAAAGAAC
>NZ_JALFIA010000083.1:0-23476 GCF_022776125.1 Hallerella sp.
TCGTCGGAAGCGAGCCAGGAAAGATAGGCGTTCCCGCGGAAGGACCAGGCAAAAATGTTCAGGATGCCCGCTTTGCGGGCTTCTTCTGTCGCGATAGCGATGTCTTTTTCGCGACCTTTTTCAATCTGGTAATTCTTGATCCACATCTGCGGTTCTTTGCCGTATTTCTTTGCGATTTCGAAAATACGCTTGGAGGTTTCCGCATAATGCTTCTGCACGGATTCTTCCAAGGCTCCACGCTCCCAATAAGGGTCGCAGGCGATTTCGTCAACGGAATCGAGCTTTGCTATCTGATCCCAGTCGTCGAGTCCCGCGGGGAACCACGGCGGTAACATGCATACGCAGTTGCGCTTTCCGCGCGCGTGTACGTCGGCGGTCATTTCGGCGAGGAAATCCACCAGGGAATCTTCCCTGAATTTTTGGACTTCTTCCGTCATTTCCGCAGGCATCTCGTGGTTATAGCGGATGCGGAATTTTTTTTTGCAGTGCGGACAGAGGCATGCCCAGTTTTCGAGCTTGCCTTTTTCAAAGTAAAAGTGCGGCTCATCCCAAAAGATGGTTTCGACCTGAGAGTCGCAAACGCTTGCAATCCAACGGTGCATGTATGCGCGGAACTCCGGATGGTTCGGGCATGCGGCGACAGATGTTTGGCCGTCGAGCGAGACCTGGCACATGTCGTGATTGCGGGCGGTGAGTTCCGAATAGGCTTCTCCGCCGAAGACGCGACCGATTCCCCAAGGATTGACGTAAACATTCAGTCCGAGTTCGACAGACTTCTCGATGATTTCCTTCATCGTCTTCGGATAATACTGTTCGTCTTCTTCGGACCAGGTGTGCAGAACATGCGTAAAACCGGCGTCGCGGATTTCCCGAAGATCTTCTACAGCTCGTTCTGGATTGCGGACACCGAAATAGGCGATACCTTTTTTCATGATTTTAAGGACGGAAGGAGGAGACGTTCGACCACTGCGGCGAACCGGCTTCGACAAATACGTGTTGCAGGACATCTTCCCATTCCGCCTTGCGGATTGGCTTCGGCATAAAGAAGGCGTCATCGGATTTTTTGGAAACCGGGTAATCTTTTTCAACGAGTTCGACAATCCAGGATTCCGGAATGGCATCGCGTAAATGGTTGCCGAATGCGATGGATTTCTTCGTCGGCTTGACTCCATGGTCGAGGACGATCAGCGCAGGGGATTCCCCTTGCGAAAGCGGAGTGTCCAAAGCCTCTTCACCCTGTTCGATTCCCTTGCAGGTGTAGATGGCTGTATCCGCCGGTATGTCATGCGAAAGCATCCAATCGAGAGTCCAATTGGCAAGCTCCGTCAAATCCGTCTCGCGGTCGTCTGAAATAAAAAAGATGTGTCCCACGGCTAAAAAATAACTAAAAAAGTTAGATTTTCTAAGAAATGACCCATTCTTCGTTGCATTTTCCTCCTTTGGGGGAATTCGATTTTGTTCAAAAGGTACTGTCGGACGCCCTTCCGATGGATGAAAACGCTCCAAATTCGCGTTTTTGGTTCGGAGCGGGGGATGATTGTGCCGCTTTTGACGGTTGGCTCGTGACCAAGGATATGTCGGCGGAAAATTCGCATTTTCGCTTGGACTGGTCGACTCCGGAGCAGGCGGTCGAAAAATGCATCGTTTCGAATGTGTCGGATATTTCGTCGATGGGCGGCGAACCGAAGATTGCCTTGCTCGGCATTTGCGTAAATCAGAGTTGGGATAAATTAATACGGGAACGAGTGGCGAAGGCTTTTGCCGACGGATTTCGAAAACGAGGTATTGCGTTAATCGGCGGGGATGTCGTGGCGGCAAAGGAAGGTCTGTTCTCGGTTACGCTGCTCGGACGGGCAGAGGGAGAACCCTTAAAGCGTTCGGGTGCAAAAGTCGGCGATACGGTTTACGTTTCGAGCTTTCTCGGAGCAAGCGGTGCCGGCCTTTGGGCTTTTTTGCATGGCAAGCAGAGCGATCCGGATTTGGTGGATGTAGTTCGCGAACATCTTTCGCCCAAAATCGATGAACGGATGGGCATGAAACTTGTACAGGCCGGAGTTTCGGGCGGCTGCATTGATCTTTCGGACGGAATGAGTTCGGAATTGAACCATTTGGCGCTCTCTTCGGGCGTAAGGATCCGAATTGACGAAAAAAGTGTGCCGATTCATCCCGGTGCGTTGCGCCTAAGCGAAAAGTATGGCGTCGATGTGCGAGAATTTTGGTTAAAAGGCGGTGAAGATTACCGTTTGCTTTTCACAAGCGACCTTTCAAAAAGTATATTCTTAAAGAATAATCTTTCAGTGTATCCCGTTGGTGAAGTGCTCGAAGGCTCGGGCGTGGAAATTCGGAATTTGGCTGGAAAAGTGGAAACTCTAAAGGCGGACTGCTGGTCACATTTATGAGTCAAGGAACGTCAAAGATTGGTGAACTCCTGCTACGACAGGGGGTTATTGATGAAGATCAGCTGAAACATGCGATGAGCGAGCATGAACGCACAGGTCTTGCCCTTGCAAAGATTCTCGTACGTCTCGGCATGGTCAGCGAAGAAGTCCTGACGAACATTCTCGGTGTTCAGATGCGCAATTCGACAAGAATGCGTATCGGAGAACTTCTGTTGAAGCATGGATTTATTACGGAAGAACAGCTGAACAAGGCTCTCGAAGAACAGAAGAGAACCGGGCAGCGTTTGGGACGTACCCTTGTGACTCTCGGCTATATGTCGGAAGAGCGCTTGGTCGAAATTCTTTCTGCCCAGTTCGAAGTCCCGTACGTCAAGCTTTCCAACTTTAATATTGACCCGGAAGCCCACAACAAGATTTCGGAAGACGTCTGCCGCACCTACAAGATCGTTCCTCTGTTCTTTACGGACCGCGTTTTGACGATCGCGATGACGGACCCGACGAATGTGCGTGTCATCGATATCGTGAAGTTCAAGTCCCAGATGGAAGTGGACATCGTGATGGCGAGCGAAAAGGATGTGATGTCGGCCATCGACCGCACCTATATGTCCGCGTCGGGCAATTCCCTCGAAGCGTTACTGAATCAGGCGAAAGCAGACGAGGCGGAAGAACTGCAAACAGTGGACCGCGAGTCGGAACAGACTCAGGAAGCCGAACTGACGGACGAAGAAGGTCAGCAGGTCGTGAAGATCGTGACTTCGCTCATTCAAGAAGCGATTTCCCGTCACGCATCCGATATTCACCTGGAACCGCAGGAAACGTTCCTCAAGCTCCGCTACCGTATCGATGGTGACCTCCAGGTCCAGGCTCCCATTCCTGCCCGCTTGATGAACCAGATTCTTTCGAGAATTAAGCTCCTTGCGAAGATGGACATTGCAGAAAAGCGTAAGCCGCTCGATGGTCGTTTTACCGTGCGTTTCCGCGGAAGCGAAGTCGACTTGCGTGTGAGTTCCTTCCCGGTTTCTTTGCGTAAGCGCGGTATTTGCGAAAAAATAGTGATGCGTATTCTGGACCCGAACTCGGGCCAGTTCCCGTTGAAGGATATGGGCTTTGCGCCTGTGATGTTCAAGCAGTTCAAGGATGCGATCAACTCTCCGAACGGCATTGTGCTCGTGACCGGTCCTACGGGTTCCGGTAAGTCTACGACGCTTTACGCTTCTATTCGTGAAATTCTCGACCCCACGATCAACATTTCGACGATGGAAGACCCGGTCGAATTGAATATTGACGGTGTGAACCAAGGTCAGATCAACGTGGCCGCAGGCTTTACCTTTGCCGCGGGTATTCGTGCACTGCTGCGTCAGGACCCGGACGTGATTATGATCGGTGAAATGCGTGACAAGGAAACATCTTCGATGGCTATCGAAGCGGCTTTGACGGGCCACTTGGTGTTCAGTACGCTCCATACGAACGACTCCGCAGGATCGTTCCCGCGTTTGCTGGAAATGGGCCTCGAACCGTTCCTTGTCGCAACCGTGATGAAGGGTATTCTTGCCCAGCGTCTTGTGCGCCGTATTTGTAAGCACTGTAAGGAACCGGTGGACATTTCCCCGGAACTCCGTGAAGAATTGCACCTCGCTCCGGATATGCAGTTCTACCACGGCAGAGGTTGTGAACACTGTGATGGTTCCGGTTACAAGGGACGTTGCGGTATTTATGAGTTCCTCGTACCGAATGAAGCTGTGCGTAATGCGATTGTGAAACGCGCTTCCGGTGACGATATTAAGAAAATCGCCATGAAGGAATGCGGCATGATCACGCTGCGTATGGATGGTCTGCAGAAGGCTTTGGATGGTCTTACCACTCTTGAACAGGTGCTTGGTGCATCGAACCCGGATGACTAATGGCGCGTATAATTGATCTTACGCGCTTACATGAAGAACTGAACGAAGAACAGGTTGCCGCGGCCGCAAAGACTGAAGGCCCTGCTCTCATTTTGGCAGGCGCCGGTTCGGGAAAAACCCGTACAATTACTTATAAAATTGCGCACTTGATTTCTTCCAAGGGCGTGGATCCTCGTCGCATTCTCGCGGTCACTTTTACGAACAAAGCAGCCCGTGAAATGAAAATGCGTATTCAGCAGATTCTCGAAGGCAAGGTGAACCTCGAATGGATGGGCACCTTCCATTCGATCTGCGTGCGCATTCTCCGCCTGTGCCTTTCGAACGAGCGCATTGGACAGGCGCTCGGATGGAAGATCAATAGGAACTTTTCCATCTACGACGATGACGACCAAAAAAAGATCTTAAAAGAAATTCTAAAGCCGCTCTTTGGCGACGACATGGATGCGCAAAAGCTGAAACAGGCTCGCAGCATCATTTCGAAGTACAAGAACAGCGTGGTGAAGCAGTCGCTCCCGGATGGCAGTTACCGCATCGTTTTGCAGACGCCGACGGTCGCCTTGGAACAGGCCGCCTTTCCGGATCAACAGAAGATGGCGGGCGTCTATCGCGATTACCAGGCAAAGCTCGGCGATGCGAACGCGATGGACTTCGATGACCTTTTGCTGAATACGGTGGAACTTTTGCAAAAACTTCCGCAGGTGGCGGCTCAGTTTGCAAACCGTTTCCAGTATGTGGTGGTCGATGAATACCAGGACACGAACGACGTCCAGTACGAACTTTTGAAGTTGCTGATCGACCGTTCCAAGCAGAATGTGACGGTCGTGGGCGACGATGACCAGAGTATTTATGGCTGGCGTGGCGCAAACATTGAAATTATCCGCAATTTCTCGCATGATTTTGACCAGGTGACGTTCTTTAAGCTTGAACGCAATTACCGCTCTTCGGCAAACATTGTGAAGGGAGCGGGCTCCGTAATCGCTCACAACGACCGGCCTTTGGAAATGTCGAAAAACGTCTATTCGAAGGAACCGGCGGGTGAACCGATTCATGTGGTGAATGTTCTTGCGGATACGTTTGAAGCGGAACAGATCGCGAAGCGGGTCCTCGCCGCGGGTAAGGATGCCTATGCGCAGACGGCGATTTTTTACCGTACCAATGCGCAGTCCCGTGCGATTGAAAAGGCTTTGAACGATTCCCGAATTCCGTGCGTGATTTATGGCGGTACTCGATTTTGGGATCGCAAGGAAGTGCGCGACATTATGGCGTACATGCGTCTTCTTTCGAATCCGAAGGACGATGCGGCGCTTTTGCGTATTGTCAATACGCCTCCGCGCGGTATCGGTGGCGGTTCGCTTGACGCACTACGAATGACGGCGACGACGAACGCCTGTTCGCTTTGGGAAGCCTTGCCTTCCGAAATTGCGAAGGGCGGTCGCACAGCGAAAGGCTTTGAGAACTTTAAGAATATGGTCGACGGTTGGCTCGCCCTGTTGCACGGTCACGAAGCGCTTCCGATTCTCGCGGAACATGTGATTCGCGATACCTTCTACAAGGAATTCTTGAAGAAGGAAGACGAAACGACTTCGGACGAACGCGGACGTAACCTCGATGAAATGGTGAACGCTTTCCGTGAATTCGAAGAAGAAAATCCGGATAAGGGCCTCGACGAATTCTTGCAGGAAATTTCCCTTTTGACGGATGCGGACAAGAAGGTCGAAAATGCGCAGACCCGTGTGACGCTCATGACGATTCACATGGCGAAGGGCCTTGAATTCGATACGGTCCACATTGCGGGTTGCGACGAAGGCGTGTTCCCGCTTGTACGCGAATCGAGCATGACGGAAACTCCCGATGAACGCAAAAAGCAGGCGGAAGAAGAAAGACGCCTGTTCTATGTGGGCTGCACCCGTGCAAAGCATATCCTTTACCTGTACCATGCGGGACGGCGTTTTTGGCAGGGAAGTCTACGACCGTTCCCACCGTCTCGATTCCTTGAAGAAATCGATCCTTCGACGACTTCGATCGAAGGGCGTTGTGCGGATGAAAGTTCGCAGGAATTTACCGGGGAACCTTGGAATCAGGGACTTCGCGGTTATGCGGCCCGTGGGGCTGGTTTGCGGCCTGCTTACGGTTCGTATGGAAATGGTGGAAACCGTTTTGGCGCTTCGCGTGGAGCCGATTTTTCAGGTTCGTATCCGCGGTCGTTCGCTTCTTCGGGCCGTTCGCAGGCGACAGGCCTTCATAAGACGCAACGAATCGTTTACAAGAATCCGCAGATCGTGGAAAAAGTCGAAAAGGGACCGCGTCTTGTGTACGATGTGGATTGTGATAATCCGCTGCGCAGCGGCGTCCGGGTTCAGCACATGAAGTTCGGAACGGGCGTCGTGACAAATGTGTCAGGTTCTGGAGAAAACACGCGTGTGGAAGTCCGATTTTCTAACGGAATTGTAAGAAAATTGATTTTAAAATACGCCGGACTCCAAATTTTGGACTAGCATCTGACTCTGAGTTTTCTATTTTAATAGAGTTGAATTTTTGAAAAGGTTAAAACATGCTGAGTAAAGAAGAAATCTTGAAGATTGCAAAACTTTCCCGTTTGAAGATTTCGGATGCGGAAATTGAATCCTTCTCGGGTCGTTTGGACCAGCTCCTTCACTACATGGAAGACTTGAAGGCTTTGGATCTTTCGAATGTGGAACCGATGACGGGTGTCGAAGATGCGCCGACCGTTCTTCGCGAAGATGTTCCGCAGCCGTCGTTCACACATGAACAGGCGTTTGCGAATGCTCCGGAAGTCGAAAACGATCACTTCGTGATCCCGAAGGTTATCGGTTAATTTTTTATCCTAAAAAGAAGTCTATGGCAGTAGCTGTTCATTGCGTCGTTCCCGCACGGTACACGTCTTCCCGGTTTCCGGGAAAGCCTCTCGTCCCCATCTGCGGACGGCCCATGATTCTTCGCACGTTAGATAGAGCTGTCGCCGCCGGGTGTTTTAAGAGTGTCGTCTGTGCTACAGACGACATTCGTATTTTTAAAACGGTAGAAGAGGCTGGATATACAGCCGTCCTCACCGGTCCTGCTGTAACGGGTTCTGACCGAGTCAGCGAAGCCGCTGAAAAATTAGGCCTGGACCTGGTGGTGAATTTGCAGGGAGATGAACCTGTCGCGGACCTTCAGATGCTCCGCGATGTGGCAAAGGCCCTTGCCGAAGAACCGAACTCCTGGGTATCGGTCGCGGCTCCGCTCGCAGATGAAGATAGGGACTGTCTTTCCGTGGTCAAAGTCGAAATCGATTCTACGGATCATGCAGTCGAATTTATTCGAAAACTCCCGCCGGAACCGCGCAAGTGGTTCAGGCATGTGGGCGTGTATGCGTATTCCGCAGAAGCCCGTCAGGAATTCGCGAGTCTCCCGCAGTCGGAACTCGAAAAAGAACGTTCCTTGGAACAACTTCGCATATTGGGCAAAAGGCCCATTCGCATGGTTCATTGTACATCCCTTTCGGCATCGGTCGACTTACCGTCCGATGTGCAAAAGGTCGAATCCATCTTGAAACAAATGGAAGCAAATCAAAATGGAAAATCAATATAACGGTAAAACAAAGTTCATCGTCGTAACGGGCGGTGTGATTTCGGGGCTTGGAAAGGGTGTAGCTGCTGCGAGTATCGGCGCGCTTCTTTCGAATCGTCTTAAAGTGATTCCGGTCAAGTGCGATGGTTACTTGAATACGGATCCGGGTACGATGAACCCGACGGAACACGGGGAAGTCTATGTGTTGGATGACGGTGGCGAAGTCGATATGGACTTCGGTCACTACGAAAGATTTTTGAATGTCGTGGCGCGTTCGGAATGGAGCCTTACCATGGGTAAGGTCTTTAAGCTCATTCTTGAAAAGGAGCGCCGCGGGGATTACCTCGGTCACACGGTGCAGTTCATTCCGCACGTGACGAACGCCATCAAGGAACACTTCTTTGAAGTGGCGAACAAGGAAAACGCAGACGTTTTGCTGATTGAAATCGGCGGTACGGTCGGCGACCTTGAAAACCAGTTCTTCATTGAAGCCGCCCGTCAGCTTTCTCATGAAGTCGGCAATGAAAACTGCATGTACGTGCATTTGACCTATGTTCCGATTCCTTCGGGCGTGAAGGAACAGAAGTCCAAGCCGACGCAGATGTCCGTTCGCGAACTCAACGAACGCGGAATTTATCCGGATATCATCATCGCACGTTGCGAAGAATTCCTGAAGCCGCATATCAAGGAAAAGATAGGCCTGTTCTGCAACTTGCCGGCATCCCACGTGATTTCTGGCGTGGACGTGAAGCACGTTTACGAATGCCCGCTCGTTTACGACAAGGAAGGCATTCCGGAAATCCTCTTGAAGAAGCTTCGTATTTACGCACCTCCGAAACTCGACACGTGGAGCCGTCTTGTGGATACGATGAACCGCAACGACAGTAATCCGCGCAAGATTTTGAACGTCGCCATCGGCGGCAAGTACACACGCCTCGAAGATTCCTACGCAAGCATTGTCGAATCTTTGAATCACGCCGCAGCCCATCTCGATGTGCATGTAGAAATTCGCTGGATCGATACGGAAAAGTTGGAGCAGCATCCGGAAGAAGTCGAAGCGGACATGCAGGGCATTGACGCTGTCATCATTCCGGGCGGCTTCGGCACGCGTGGAATCGAAGGAAAGGTCGTCCTCATTCAGTATGTGCGTGAACACAATATTCCGTTCCTCGGCATTTGCTACGGCATGCAGCTCGCGGTGGTGGAATTTGCCCGCCACGTCTGCGGCATGAAGGACGCTGGCACGATGGAAACCGAATCTTCGAAGCATCATGTGAAGGATCCGGTGATCGCTTACTTGCCGGGTCAGGACAAGATCAAGGAAATGGGCGCAACGATGCGTCTCGGCGGTCATGACGTTATGATTCGCAAGGATTCCCTCGCCGAAAAGGTTTACGGCGCAACGGAAATCCGCGAACGTTTCCGGCATCGCTACGAAGTAAACCCGCAGTACGTGGAACAGCTCGAAAAGGGCGGTCTCGTGTTCTCGGGCAAGGCTAAAAATGAAGACATTATGCAGATCATGGAAATTCCGGGTCATCCGTATTTCATGGCTTGCCAGTTCCACCCGGAACTCAAGAGCTCCCTTCTGCATCCGGCGCCACTCTTCCTCGGCCTTTTGAAGGCGGCCGATGAACGCGCCTGAGAAAAAGGTCTTTATATTAGCACTCTTTCTTTTTGCCCTAGGTATTCTCGTTAAGGTTTCCCCGTGGGATCCTGTGCCGCAAATCGAGACGTTCTCGTACGCGGAACAGCCCCGGGAAGCTTTGAAAAACGAAAACAATCCGAATGGATACGTTCAAATCGAACAGTCCGGGCTAAAAGAGTCTGCAAAAACAGGGAATATTTCTCGAAATTCAAAAAAAACAAAGCCCGCGGTCCATTTTCCGATAGCGATCAACCGGGCAACGGCTGAGGAACTTTGCGCCATTCAAGGCGTTGGACCGAAGCTTGCGGAAAAAATGATTGCGTACCGTTCTTCCCATGGACGTTTTTCGGGGCCTTCCGATCTGAAAAAAGTCTCCGGAATTGGAAAGAAAAAAGCGGAAAAAATCCTCACCTTTGTTATTTTTGACTAGTTTTAAGGGAAATAGGAACGTAAGTTTTTGATGCTATGGAAGATACAAAGTTACATCTAGGAATTGAAGCGGGCGAAGTTCTTCTCAAGGTGGCTCTCTATGACCCCAAGGATAAGAAAGTCGTCAAAACGGCTATTCTGAATACAGAGACGAATCCGCTGGATGACGTTTCTTCTTTCGAAGCGGCTTTACAGACTTGGCTTGCCGAAAATGAAGGCGTGCAGATCGACTCGGTTTCTTTGACCGTTTCGTCGTTCCGCGCCATTGTGCGTCAGCTGTTTGTACCTCCCGAAGCGAAGAACGTGCGGGAATACCTGCAGTGGTATTTGGGCAACCTGGTGAACGCCAACGTGGCGGACTATGTAATGGATTTTGTGGAACTGGGTGGCTCTGCAGAACTCGGCCGCACGGTTCTGATGATTGCAATGCGCAAGACCTGGGTGAACTCGGTCAGAAAGGGTTTCCGTAATCAACAGATTGCACCGAAGATTCTCGAAGTCGATGCGATTTCCTTGATGAATCTTTTGGAAGTGGGCGGTGTTCTCGATAACAAGCTCCAGTGCGTGATCAAGGCCGATGTGACCGGCGTGATGCTCATGTGGGCTTCGAAGGAAGACCTGCGCGCTCTGCGTTGCTGTTCGACTCTTGACCTCGCGGGCAAGGATCGCGAAGAAGCTTACGATCTTCTCTCCCAGAATATTGCTACGCAGGTGGAAGAGGCTGTTACTTCAAACGGTGTGGATGTGAACCAGTACTCGCTCTGTGGCGAACTTGCAAGCGATCTTCTTTTTGTGGAAAAGCTTCGCAATGCGCTTCATGGTGCGCAAATTTCGCTATTGGACTCCTTCCCGGAAATCCGTCTTCCAGTGGATGAAGAAAGTGCGAACCATGTGCTTTCTTGCGCGGGAGCCATTGGTGTAGCTTTGAGGGGTGCGAAACAATGATTGAACTGAACTTGATTGATGCCGTAACGCAATCCGCACCGAGTACTTCGATGCCGGTTAAGCCGGTTGCGGCTTCGACGCTGAAGAAGAGCAAACGTCCTCTGATGATGTGGGTGGCTGCTGTGGTCGTGATGGCGCTTTTGTTCTGTATTTTGAAAATCGCAGGCGTTCCTCATGTGCTGGAAGGCGTTTTACCGTCTCCGCTTGTGGCTGCTTTGGGAATTGAAGATCCGAGCCGTGCCGGGCCTGCGATGGAATCTCGCAGTGCTGGCCAGACGACCACGGCCGGTGGTACGATTGCGAGTCGCCGTGCAGAAGAAGAGGCCGCTGCCGTACGCAGATCCCAGTTGAGCTCTCCGGAACGCGTTGTGCAGGCAGTACAGCCGAGCATTTTCCCAACGGAAAAGCATGACGATTATGCATCCAAGCTTCCGATGCAAAAGGTTTTCTACCAGAAGGCGATGGCCGCGCAGATCTTCTCTTTTGTGAATGCGGTGACTCCGGAAGGCGTGAGCTTTGCTGACTTGATTTATGCGGCTCCGAACTATTACTTTATTCGTGGTGTTGCAGAAACCCCGGTGATTCAGCGTAGCTACTTAGAACGTTTGAAGATGGGTAGTTCTGAATTCAAGACTCCGGAACTCCCGGAAAACGCACCAGCAACGGCCGTGACGGTTTACGGTGTTTTGAACTCGAAGCCGGAATCCACCAATGGCTCTGTTCCATTTGTGAAGGATGCGGAAGTTTCGAAGGAACTCGAAGCGCTCCGTGGTCTTGATGCAAACAACCGCTTGCAACTTTCTGGCTTGACGCATCCGAAGGTTGAAGACTTCGGTGTTTATAAGAGCTACACGTACAACGTATCGACCAGAGCGGACTTCCAGACGGTTCTCGGCTTTGTGAACGCTCTTTCGAAGAGCACGGTTCGCGTTGGCGTGGAAAAAATCAAGATGACTGCAGCTGGCAAGAAGGGTATCTCTACGGGGATGACTCTTGTCATTTATACTTCGAATTAATACATGGCCATTCGCATTACGGGCGGAACATTTCGTGGTCGCCAAATCGCCTCGCCTTTGACATCGAAAACCCGCCCGACGGGTGCGATGGCGCGCGAGGCGCTTTTTAATATTCTCCAAGACGTTGAAGGCTTTCACGTGCTCGACCTTTTTGCGGGATCAGGCTGCGTGGGAATCGAAGCGGTGAGCCGTGGCGCAGAACTTGTGACCGCAGTCGAAAAGAACGGTGCCCAGGCACGTTCGCTGTCGGCTTCGTACAAGTCTTTGGATATTTCCGATAAACTTCATTTGTGTGTAACCGAAGCGCAGAACTTTTTACAGAAGGCTCTTGCTTCGGAAGAACGCTTTGACTTGATTTATGCGGATCCTCCGTTTACAGAGGCTTTCCCGGATCTGCGCCCGTTTTTACAGCTCTTGAAGCCTACGGGAACCGCTGTGTTTGAAGTTCCGTCGCGGAACGTTCCGGAGTGGACGACTGAAGGCCGAATCCGCCGTTATGGCGAAAGTTCGCTCGTCTTTTTCTCGGCATCTTTGTAAATTTGGGCTATGGAACGTATAGCCGTTTTTGCGGGATCTTTTGATCCTTTTACCGTTGCACATTTAGCCATTGTCAAAAGGGCCAGTGCTATTTTTGATCGTGTAATCGTGGTCGTCGGAAAGAATGTTCAGAAGAATTCTCTTTTGAGCGTGGAAACGCGCATGCGTTTTGTTCAAAAGGCGACGGCGAATTTGAAAAATGTGACGGTTGATTCCTTTGACGGCTTGACGGTAGAATACATGAAAAACTCCGGGGCCAAGTTCTTGGTACGTGGAATCCGTTCCGCGGTGGAATTTGACGCGGAAAGAAATCTCGCGTGGAACAATCAGATGCTGTATCCGCAAGCGGAAACGGTCTTTTTACAGATTGAACCGGAGCTCGCTTCGGTTTCGAGTTCTGCGGTACGCGAAATTTTGCACTTTGGTGGCGACGTCTCTAAGATGATCCCGGCGGAGTTTTTCCCCGACTTGATTTCCGAAATGGAGAAACATTAAATGTTTGGATTAAAACCCTTTCGTTATCTCTCATCTCCCATTCGCACATTGTTGATTATCAATCTGGTGGTCTTTGGCATTTGCAACTTGGCCAGAATATTCAACCTGGATGGAATTTATACCTACCTCGTCGGCTACGGGTCCTTGGTCCCTGTCGCCTATGAACAGATTTGGCGTTATTTGACCTATGCCTTTGTGCATGTGGATCTTTGGCACTTCCTCTTTAACATGCTTGCGCTGTGGATGTTCGGCGACGATGTGGCAATGGCGATTGGCTTTAGGCGCTTTTGGATTCTGTACTTGTTCTGCGCCGTTTTTGCGGGCGTGTTCAGCATTCCGTTCTATTTGTTCGGTGCGATGTCGCCGATGACCTTCATTATCGGGGCTTCGGGTGCTTTGATGGGCGTTTTTGTGGCGTATGCAAGGCTCTTTCCGGAACGTGGCATTTTGATGTTCTTCATTATTCCGATGAAGATCAAGCATGCGATTTGGATTTTCGTAGCGATGGATGTAATGTTTGCTGGTTCGGGCGATACGATTGCGCACTTTACGCATTTGGGCGGTATCGCTTCCGGATTCCTTTGTATGTATCTGTTCGACAACAGCATTTGGGACAAGCTCCGTGGAGAGTTTAAGGAACGCCGTCAAGGCAAGCCGGCCGGTACGCCGGATGATCCGCTCGAAGGCGAAGTCCGTTTTATGGACCGTCAGAAGCAGCTGGATATGATCTTGAAAAAAGTCAGTGAAGGTGGCGTAAATTCGCTTACGGAAGCTGAAAAGACATTCTTGGTGGAAGAAAGCGCTCGTCGCCGCGGTGGTCGTCGTTTTTAAGGAGTCTTATGAAAAAAGTTTTAGGATTTGGTGCAGCTCTTGTCGACATGCTCGCTCAGGTTGACGATGCTTGGATTCAGAAGGTCAAGCTGCAGAAGGGCGGTCAGTGCTCGGTCAATTATCCGACATTGAAGAAGATTATGGACCAGGTCGAAAATCCGCAGAGGGTTCCGGGAGGCGCTGCTTGCAATACGATGGTTGGCGTGGCAAAGCTCGGCGGTAAGGCTTCCTTTATTTCGAAGGTGGGCCGTGATGAACTCGGCGAACTTTTTGCAAAACACCTGGCGGAAAGCGGTGTCGAAAACCGGATGCTTTCTTCTTTGACGGCGACGGGAACGGTTCTTTCGGCGGTGACGCCGGATGCGGAACGCACTATGGTGACGTTCCTCGGAGCTTCGAACGAAGTAGTGGCTTCGGAGATCACTTCTGAACTTTTTGATAACGTCGGAATTCTTTACCTTGAAGGCTATCGCGCTTATGGTGAAGAATGCTTTGTGAAAACGGTACAGGAAGCCCGCAAGCGTGGCGTGATGACCGCTCTCGACTTTGGCGCCTTTGGCGTGGTGAACGATTGCCGCCCGCTCTTTAACAGGCTCTTTGCGGGCCGTGAACTTGACATTGTGATTGCAAACGAAGACGAAGCCAAGGCTTACACGGGTGAATCCGAAGAAGCGGCTCTCGAAAAAATTGCAAAGTTCTGTAAAATTGCCGTGGTGAAGCTTGGCAAACGTGGCGCTTTGATTTCGAAGGACGGCGTGGTGACGCGTATTCCGTGCGGTCCGGCCAAGGCTGTTGATACGACGGGTGCTGGCGACCTCTGGGCTTCGGGATTCCTTTACGGCATTCTTTCCGGCTGGGACATGGAACGCTCGGGCAAGCTCGGCAGTATCGTTTCGAACGAAGTGGTGCAGGTTGTTGGTGCAAAGATTCCGGAAGAAGGCTGGGCACGTATCCGTGAGGAAATGAAGCATGTCTAATGAAAGTGATCAGCTCGAATGGATGATGCTAGAAACTTTTGCGACGCCGGAAGAAGGCGAAGCGTTGGCTGCTCTTCTCCAGGAAAATGCGATAGAATCAAACCTGGTGAACGATGCGAACATGGGCGGCGATCCGCTCGGGCTGGACTTTCAAAACCGTGGAGCGTCCTCTTGCATTGTGCGCGTCCACGCTAAAGACATCGACGCAGCCCGTCGCATTCTCGAAGCGGCTGTTCAGGCGGCTGCGGCAGAAGAAGCGGACGACGTGAGCATGCAGATGCTTGAAAGTTTTAGCGATGAAGAGCTTCTTGAAATTTTGCAGAAGCCCGATGAATGGAATCCGGAAAATGTAATGCTTGCCAGAAAAATTCTTGCGTCGCATGGGAAAACTTATACTGAAACGGATTTGAAACGTCTATTTGAAGAACGCATCGAAGCGCTGCGCAAGCCTCTCGAAGTCAAAAATTCAAGCCTTGCGTTTGCCTTTTTCGGCTGTGCGATTGCGCTTGTGGTGGCGGCTTTGCATTTTAGCTATGTCGGCGAAGCGAAGTTCCTTTATGCGCTTCTCGGCGGTGGCTTTTGTGCGTGCCTTTCGCTGATTGCGGGCATGAACTGGTGCAACCGTAAAAAGCGTCTGCCGAACGGCGAAAAGGTTCACGTTTTCGAAGCTTCTTTCCGTAAGAAGGCTATGGTGGAATTAATCGTGGCTGCGCTTTCGCTTGTGGCGGTCGTTGCAGAAATTTTTATCCGCACCGCTTAAAACTTTTAATGGACGCCGTCCGCATTTCCTTGCGGCATCAAGGCGTACCATTTTTGAATTTTTTCTTGAACCTCTGGAGAAAATCCCGGTTTGTTGTCGAGGATTTCTTCGGCGGTATTCAGAATGCGCTGGATGAGTTCTTTGTCTTGAATCCAGTCGAACCAGCGGAATACCCATGCACCGCTCTGTTCGGAGCCTTCGAGGTTTCCGGCGCCGCGGTCCTGCATATCCATTTCAGCGATTTCAAAACCGTTATCCGTACTTGCGAAGCGGGAAAGCCTTTCGTGTGCGGGGCTAGTCTGCGGAACGATGAGGAAGCACCAGGCTTCTTGATTACCACGGCCCACACGTCCGCGGAGCTGGTGCAACTGGGCAAGCCCAAAACGCTCCGGGGCGTCGATGACCATGAGGTTTGCCTCCGGAACGTTCACGCCGACTTCAATCACGGTTGTGGCGACGAGAACCTGAATTTTGCCCGATGCAAATTCGCTTAAAATGCGATCGCGCTCTTCTTCGTCCATTTGACCGTGGATTGCTCCGACCTTCCATTCGGAGGTGAACGAGGAAAGTTCTTCGGCGACTTCATCGACGCTTTTCGCCCCGCCTTCGTCGTCGATTTCCACACGGCTTACGACCCAGTAAAGACGGTTGCCTGTTTTCACTTCTTTGAGTAAAAACTTTTTCATGTCGTCGCGCTTTGTCGGGTCGACGAGGCGCGTTTTCACAGGCTTTCTTCCGGCGGGCTTTTCGTTCAAAACAATCGGAGTCAAGTCACCGTAAAGGGTCATGGCGAGGCTTCGTGGAATGGGCGTTGCGCTCATCACGAGCAGGTCGGGAAAATGTCCTTTTTTGAGGAGCGCTTCGCGTTGGTTTACGCCAAAGCGGTGCTGCTCATCGATGACGACAAAGGTGAGGTTCTGAAAAAGAACGTCTTTGGAAAACAGCGCATGGGTTCCGATGACGACTTGCGTCATGCCCATTTGAAGTTCCCCGGAGATGGTCTTTTTTTCGGTGGCGCTGCACGCTCCGAGGAGGAGTGCCGTGCGGATGCCCGCCTTGTCGAAGAATGGTTTTAAGCTTTTGTAATGCTGTCGAGCAAGAATGTCGGTCGGAGCCATTAGGGCACACTGTTCGCCGCCTTTGGCGACGGCGAGCATGGCGAGCATGGCGACGACCGTTTTTCCGCTGCCGACGTCTCCCTGGAGCAGGGCGTGAAACTGCTTTTTGCCGCGGAGTCCTTCACAGATCTGGTCGACGGCTTTCGACTGCCCAGCGGTAAGCGTAAACGGTAAAGAGGCTTTGGCATCGGCGATTGCGGAATCGTTTAGAGTGCGGGCTTGTCCGCGAAAGGCGAGGCTTCGACGGCGCACGTTCATGCGCAGGCAGAACGGCAAGAGTTCTAGTTTTTTCAGCTGGAGCTTTGCCTGCATCGCTTCGGCGAAAGTCTTTGGCATGTGCAGGCTCTTTAAGTTCTGCAGCACGGGCTTTAATCCCATAAACTCGGTAAGTTCCGCTGGGGGAGCGTCCGGAACGGAAAGGTTCGGCATGGCGAAAACTTTCGGGTATAGCGTCCGGAAAAACTTTTGTTCGATCTTTGCCGAGTGTTCTTCTTCCGTAATCGTGTAGACCGGTTCAATACCGCCCGAAAAATCTTCGTCGTCGCCCATGCGCTGCATTTCGGGATGCACCAGCTGTAAACCGCGGTAGTTGCCGAGCTTGCCGATAACGCACCAGCGCGTTCCCACGGACATCGTTTTTGCCCAGTGACGAGCACCGCGGAAAAAGACAAGGCTCACCTGACCCGTTCCATCATCGAGAACGGCCATGTAGCGGGAAGTCCTACCGGGGATAAATCCGGCCCGGGTAATTTTACCGATGAGAATCACATTCTCTCCGACATGGCTTTCGGATAATTTGTTCAAACGCGTGCGGTCTAGCCAGGTGCGAGGAATATTGTAAAGAAGATCCGAAACGGAGCGAAGCCCGGAAGCGTTGAGTGCTTTGAGCCGTTTCGGTCCGAGGCCTGGGAGAGTTGACAAGTCCATGTGAAAAAAATACCTATATTTTTTGAAAACCAAAAGGATTTCTATGAAAAAGATTCTTGCGATGCTGCTCCTGTTTTCTGCATTTCTTTTTGCCGGCAACTTGACGGTGGAAGGAAAGCTTGCAGAGATTCCGGGCAAGATGCCGCCTAACGATCTTTACAACTACGTCTATGTGTTCAAGTACAAAGTGACGAAGGTGGTGGAAGGAAAATTCGAAGGCAAGGAAATCCTCGTCGGCGTTTACAATCCGCTGATCGCCCGTGGCCAGGTGAAAGACAAGATGGCCGACAAGGCGAAGGGCGACGTGCGCGCTTTCAAGGCGGGCGACAAGCATACGCTCAAGCTCGTGAAACTCGATGACAATTACGACGGCGCCGTGGAAGACGAATATTTTGACGACGAATCCGAACGTTATTTGGCTGTGGAAGTTTTGAAGGCGAAGTAAGCTTCGATGGTCTTTTCTTCCCAGATTTTTTTGTTCTATTTTCTTCCGCTCTTTTTTGCGGGATATTATCTGCTGGTGTGGCGTAAGGCGCGCCATTCCACGCTGAATTTTTTCATCACCGTTTTCAGTTACCTTTTTTACGGCTGGATGGAACCTTGGCTTGTGCTGCTCATGTTCGGCACGACCTTTGTGAACTATCTTGCGGGGCGTTCGATTTCGGCTTTGGGAGCTTCCAATACACAGCGGAACCTTGCCCTGTTGCTGTCGGTGATTGTGAACCTGGGAACTCTCGGATTCTTTAAGTATTACATGTTCACGATGGGCGGTGTGAATGCCCTTGTGGAACTTTTGGGTGGTGAGCCGTTTTCGGTTTTGCGCGTTTTATTGCCGGTGGGAATTTCGTTCTACACCTTCCAGGCAATGAGCTATACGATTGACGTGTGGCGTGGCGATGCGCCTCCGGTGAAAAACTTTGCGACTTTTGCCTGCTATGTTTCGCTTTTCCCGCAGCTGGTGGCGGGTCCGATTGTGCGTTACAATACGGTCGCGGAAGAACTCGATACGCGTGAACATACCGCGGAAAATTGGATGCAGGGCATGACGTATTTCTGCATCGGTTTTGCCAAGAAGATCTTGATTGCAAATCAGGTCGGTGCGATTGCGGACCGCGTTTTTGAAGCGGCGGATCCGGGCGTTTTGAATTCTTGGTGGGGAAGCGTCGCTTACATGATGCAAATCTACTTTGATTTTTCGGCGTATTCGGATATGGCGGTGGGCCTTGGGCTCATGCTCGGATTCCACTTTCCGCGAAACTTTAATGGGCCGTACCGTTCGGCGAGCATTTCGGAATTCTGGAGCCGTTGGCATATTTCGCTTACGCGTTGGCTGCGCGATTACCTGTACATTCCGCTCGGCGGGAATCGCGTTTCGAAGCGTCGCACGTATGTGAATCTGTTCCTCGTGATGTTCGCGTCTGGCGTGTGGCACGGAGCCGCAATGACGTTTATTTGCTGGGGTCTTTACCACGCCTTCTTTATGATCGTGGAACGCTTTAATGGAAAGCAGGCGCTTTATTCCAAGGCTCCGAAGATAGCGCAGATTTTGCTCACGCAGATTATTGTGCTGTTCGGCTGGGTGCTCTTCCGCTCTCCGGATATCGCGTCGGCTGTTCACATGTGGGGTTCGATGCTCGGACTTGTGCCGGTGAATCCTGCAAATCCGATTCTCACGGCAGAAATCTTTACGCCGACTACGATCGTGTTTATGGCGATCGCTTTTATTTTCGCGGTGTCGCCGTTCCGCGCTTTTGACTGGTGTCAAAAAATCAGCCCGGTCCGAACGATTGTTGCCTTTGCACTTTTTGCGTTTGCCGTGTTGGCGCTATTTACACAAACGTATAATCCGTTCCTGTATTTCCAGTTTTAAGGAATGTAGAATTTTTTTATTTGATTTTTTGTAGTTTTGGATAGGCTCTGGCGGCGGAATTCTGCTTGCAAGCCTTATTTAAATTGAAAAAAGATCTTTTGCTATATCCCCGATGGAATTAGGGAGTTCTTATGGCAAGAGGTCTTTTTTTATGGGAGCGAAAATGAAAAAAGATGAAAGTCATGAGATTGTCGCGTTAAATTCATTGACAGCGACAGGCATTGAGAAGATGATTCTTGTCATTCGCGATAAACAAGTGCTACTTGACCGTGATTTGGCAATGCTTTATGGAGTGGAAACTCGAGCCATAAATCAGGCTGTTAAGAGAAATTTGGAACGGTTTCCAGAAAGAAATTGCTTTCAATTGACTCGTGATGAATTGCCTGATTCTTTAAAATCACAGATTGTGATTTTAAACGAAAGTGGTAATAAGCGCGGTTTGCATGTAAAAAAAATGCCCTTTGCATTTACAGAACAAGGCGTTGCCATGCTATCAGCTGTACTTCGTAGTAAAACGGCCATTCAAGTGAGTATAGCTATTATGGATGCTTTTGTATCCATGCGCCATTTTATGATGCAAAATGGTGGCTTTGTCAATCGTCTATCAAATGTCGAAGCGAAAATGATAGCTCAAGATGAACGAATTTTTGCGCAAGACAAGAAAATACTTGAACATGATCAAAAGTTGGACGCAGTTTTTGAAGCGATGGATAGGGGAGAATTGCAGTCAAAGGGCTTGTTTTACAATAATCAGGTTTTTGATGCCTATGTGTTCGTGTGTGGCTTGATTAGGCAGGCCAAAAAGAGGATTGTCTTAGTCGATAGATATGTGGACGAGAAAACTTTGGCAATGATGCTTAAACGAGAAAAAGGTGTTTCTGTAACTATTTATACTTATGATAAAAGTAAAGTTTTTGAGGTTGATTTGTCGGTGTATAATGCTCAGTATGCTGAATGTCCTATAGAGATTTTACCCAGTTATGGAATGCATGATCGATTTTTGTTTATCGATGATACTGCATATCATTTTGGAGCATCTCTTAAAGATTTAGGTGCTAACACGTTCTTTTTTAGTAAGGAAGATTTTACTTTGGATGAAGTCTTGAAGAAAAGTAATGAAATCGCGGAGCAAATTTCTGTGGAAAATTCGTAGAAGAAATCTTCCCAAAAGCATTTGTTGTTCTTCTTTTCTGATTAAAGGAAGATAGAATCATTTTGGCGTTTGACTGCCTTCAGTCTTTTTTATATTTTATACATAGCTCTTTTTCGACTGAATTAGAGCGATAAAATTTTTGAGTTATTGCTCTTATTCTCGCGTCCTTAAAACACGACCAAAGTTTTACGCAATAAGAATAAGGCTTACAACGCACACCCGAATTAGGGCGTGGGTCGTTTGCTTGTTTTGCGTAGGGCTTCTTGGTCGTTGCCTAAGGACGAACAGGTATTCGATACCACGCTTTTTTGTTTTATCGAATATTGAGGGAAGAGCAAAGACAAGCGTTTTTGCTCCCGTTCTTGCGTCCTTAAAATACGACCAAATTTTTAACGCAGCAGGAATTGGACCAATGGGACTCATCTCTATGGGGTGAGTTCTATTTGGGCATTTTTCTTGTCGAAGCATGCCGGTGTTTCGTGAACAGAAGTGAAAACAGAACATTTCACCTGTTCCGTTGGAACATCGAGGCGTTATGGCTTTTGGCAAGAATGCACTTCGTGTGCTTTCTTTGTTCTCCGGTTGTGGAGGACTCGACCTTGGACTAGAGGGAGGTTTTCTCACTCTCAGAAGATCTGTCAACGAAGAAATTCATCCAGATTGGATTCAGGATTGTGTCAATCGAAATTTTGTCCGAGTGAAAAAGAATCGTTTCCAGACGGTTTTTGCAAACGATATTTTGCCTTGTGCTCAAAAGGCATGGAATCATTTCTTCGGCACTAGAAAGGAAATAAAAGGAATTTATCGACTTAAATCCATTGTGGATTTGGTAAAAGAAAGTAAGCAAGGAACATTTCGATTTCCCCAAAATATTGATGTAGTTACGGGAGGATTCCCTTGTCAAGATTTTTCTGTTGCAGGAAAACGACTTGGTTTTGATTCTGCTAAAAGCCATAATGGTGTAAACGAAGAACATGCAGAAAATGAATCCAGAGGAACGTTGTATCTTTGGATGAAGCAGGTCATAGAAATTGTTAAACCTAAAATTTTCATTGCAGAAAATGTAAAAGGACTTGTTTCATTAGGTGATGCCAAGAAAATTATCGAAACCGATTTTCGTAATATTGATCAAGGTTATTGTGTTGTTGATGCCCAAGTTTTAAAGGCTTGGGAATATGGAGTCCCGCAAAGTCGAGAACGTATCGTTTTCATTGGCATTTCAAGAAAATACGCTAATCCCAAAATTCTTGCAGACATCGAAAAGAACTCTGAAAAATCATTGTATTATCCTTACCCAATAAAGACGCATGGAGAAGGTCTTCAAAAAATCGTTACCTGCAAGGACGCTTTTGTCGGATTGAAGGAGCCTGATGAAAGTTCCGATGCTGCGCAAAAGGCGTATTCCAAAGCGAAATACTATGGAAAAATGCAGGGTAGTTCTGAAGTCGATATGAATGGAGTCGGCCCGACTATACGAAGCGAGCATCATGGCAATATTGAATATCGTCGTTTAAGCAAAGAACATGGGGGAAAAATTTTATCTGAATTGACAAAAGGGTTGCAAGAGCGTCGTTTAAGTGTTCGCGAGTGCGCAAGAATTCAGACATTCCCCGATGATTATGAATTCATCTTTAATGATGGAATCAATAAAGTCAATTCATCCGATGCTTATAAAGTGATTGGAAATGCAGTCCCCCCGATGCTTGGATATGCGATAGGATTTCGCTTACAATCGATTTGGGAAGATTTGTTTGGAGGATAGTTGTGTCTATTGCTGTTGGGGAAAATTTAAGTCGAAACTTGCAAACATTGCATAGCTTTGAACGTTTACTTTCTTGCACTAAGGAAAAATTACTCTTAGATTCGCATGATGTTGCCAAAGGTGATTTTTGGAAAACTTTTGAAGTTAATGTCAATAATGCACTTCTCGCATCAAAAGATATTGTTGGATTAAATGATTGGAAAATTCAATATATCGGCGGTCATAAATTTCCAGATATTGTTGCACGAATAAATGAAAAACAGGCGTTTGGAATAGAAGTCAAGACTATCAGTACGCGAAATAGTTCATGGAAAATTATGGGTGGTAGCATCATGGAATCCACACGAATTCCTGATGTCAGTCGTATACACGTATTTTGTGCGAGGCAGAAGCCTTTTGAAATTAAGTATCGGTCTTTTGAAGAATGTGTCGAAGATGTTGCAGTAACACACAGTCCTCGCTATATGCTGGATATGGATGTGTCAAATAATCAGTCTCTTTTCAAGAGATTGGGAAAGACATATGATGAAATTCGGCATATGAAAAATCCATTTGATGCATTTAAGGAGTTTATTGTAGAACAGCGAAAAATAAATCTCAAGAAACGAAAATTAGAAGATGATTTTTGGTGGTATTCTCCAAACTCAAATCAGATAGACTCTTTAGAATTAGAAGACCAAAAATTTGCAAACAAGATGGTTGGGCTTGAAATGCAATTTTGGAATCAGCTTACTAAAGATGTTCAGCGTTTTCTTCGCGCATACCTATTGATTTTGTTCCCAAATATTATTGAAGGAAATTACAATGACGCTTCAAAATGGCTTCTTCAAACACAGGGCGTCATCAATCCTTCATTTCGAGATACTTTTTCTGCTGGTGGTCGAAAATGTCTTAGGGGAATAGATGTTCCTAAAATCATTTACAATATCTATAGTTGGAAAGATGATTTAATAAATATTTTTAATTATTAGTGTCCGGTAAAAATATAGAAAAAATTATATTAGTGTCCGGTAAAAAATATAGCCAAAAATAAAAATGGCAGGCTCCTCAGACGAAGAACCTGCCCGTTTTGTTTTTACCTTGTAATTACCACAAAACAAAGGGAAACAAAACGCTATGGCCAAAAGTACATTTTTTA
>NZ_JALFIA010000013.1:0-31697 GCF_022776125.1 Hallerella sp.
CAACAACAAGCCGCGTTATTGTCTTTGGCTTGTCGATGCGACGCCCGCACAAATCAAGGGAATGCACGAAGTTTACAAACGCGTTCAAGCATGCAAACTGGACCGGGAAAGTTCGCCAGACGAAGGGCGGCAGAAACTGGCCTTAAGACCGGCCCTTTTCCGGGAAACGAACAACCCTGAAAGCTATATCATTGTGCCAGCGACATCTTCAGAAAGAAGATTCTATGTTCCGCTAGGTTTTTTAGATGCTGATTCAATACCTTCAAATGCAGCTGTAATCATTCCCGATGCCACCCTCTACCATTTCGGAATCCTCACTTCCAGCGTTCACATGGCTTGGATGCGAGCCGTTTGTGGACGTCTAGAAAGCCGATATCGCTATAGCAAGGACATTGTCTATAACAACTTCCCGTTTGTTACGCCTAAAACGGAATCGTCGTTAGACGATTCGAATCCGTGTGGCAGTCTTCACTGCACGGCGGCGCAAGCGTCAAAAATCGAAAAGACCGCCCAGGCGATTCTTGATGTCCGTGCAAAATACCCTGACTCTAGTCTTGCTGACCTCTACGACGAGCTGACCATGCCCGCAGACCTGCGCCGTGCCCACGCCGAAAACGACCGTGCCGTCATGGAGGCTTACGGTTTTGCCCCCAAGATGACCGAGGACGAAATCGTGGCTGAACTTTTCAAGATGTACGGGGAACTTACGAAATAATTCCTAAATCCGGAACCAGAATTCCGTATTTCCTAGATGCCCGTACTGCCAAAACCGCCGCGGTTCTTGTCTTCAAGAACGGTTTCCACGAAGTTCAGCTTCGGCTGATTTTCCATGATGCGGAACTGTGCAATGCGGCTGCCCTTTTCGATCGTCACATCTTCCGTGGCAAGAACCGGCATTCTCCACCAGTCTTCCTTTCCGCAATAACTGCAGTCCACGACGCCCACGGAATTCACCTGCAGAATTTTCCAGTTCTTGAACGTGGAGCTGCGCGGAGCGATGTGGGCTTCATAGCCTTGGGGAAGCTTCATGGCGACGCCCAAATGAATCAGGCGGAATTCTCCCTTCTTGAGAGTCACGGTTTCTGCAGCCGCAAGATCGATCCAGTCGGACTTGCCGCCGATGTATTCCAAGCGCTTGATCGAATCGTCCAAGTACTGAATCTGAATAGTCTGTTCTGCCATAAAAATTCCTTTTTTAGAGACAATATAGAAAAGAGCCGCAGCATAACTGCGGCCCTTTCATTTGTAAGCATTTTTCAAAGATTAGAGAAGGTCCTTGCGGAGTTCTTCGTCGCTCTTTTCGGAGAGGTATGCAGGCGGAACGTCGAGAACCGTCTTGCAACCGCGGGCGCCTTCCTTGTACATGCGGGCAAGAGCACGTGCATAGGCAACGAGAACGCTCGTGGTAAAGGCTGGGTTCGAACCGAGCTTCAAGCTGTATTCAATTACGTTCGTGAATTCCTTGTCCCAACCGGTCTTTCCTGAGCGGATCACGAAACCGCCATGAGCCATGCCAGACAAATTTTACGATACTTCTTCTATAAATCTCCACAATACCCTAAATAAATATTCATCGTTTTCGAGTAAAAACTTTGCTCTGACAAAAAATTACATACAAAAAATCTATTTTACTGAACAAAAGGGTTTAGTCAGATGGATCAGCAAACTTATTTAAAAGAAATAACAAAGGCCGTTTCGTTTTTCTGGAAATCTAAGCAAAAACAACTAGCAACAAGCGTAGATAAAAGTAATCGAGGGGCCGTTGTTGGTGGAAAGCAAATGGACGGATTTATCTCTTTGCTAAAGAAAGTTGCTGAAAATTCTGGAGTTCCAAGATCTTGCATATATACAAAAAACAATTACTTGCCTGGATTTTTTCGCTCATCCAAAAACTGGGATTTCCTAGTGATTTCGCCATCAAAAAAATTGATTGCAGCCATAGAGCTAAAATCGCAGATTGGCTCATACGGTAATAACTTTAATAATCGAACCGAAGAAGCCATTGGTTCAGCAGTGGATCTTTGGACAGCTTATAGAGAAAATCAATTTCCCAATCAACAAGCACCATGGGTTGGGTACATCATGGTTGTCGGCAAGGATATCGGATCAACAACTCCTGTAAAGAACAATGAACTAATTTATCCAGTATTACCAGAATTTGGCAAAGCCTCATATATAGACCGATATAGAATTCTCTGTAAGAAATTAAAATTGGAGCGACATTATACTTCTACTGCTTTGTTGTGGACTAGTAGTGAAAAGAAATATGGCGATGTTGCTGAAGACATCTCACTAAATTCTTTTTTGAATTTTTTCGCCGCTCATCTTAAAGGCTCTGCTGATGAATTCAAATGATATATATGGTGTGAGAGCAAATGGCAACGCTCATGGCGATGTATTTACATCACCAGAAATTGTGCGTTATATGCTAGATATAGTTGGGTATAAAGCATCTTATAATTTATCGCAAGTTATAGTTCTGGAACCCTCTTGTGGAGAAGGTGCTTTTATTATTGAAATTGTACGAAGATTGAGAGACTCCGCATCACGTTATCATTTTGATTTTAAGGATGCTTTTTATCGATGTGTTTTTGCCTATGATATAGACGCTACTAAAATAAATAAATGCAAGAAAGAGCTTTTTGCCTTAGGAATAGAGCCTTCTGAAAAAAATTTTAAGGTTGCAGATTTTTTATCTAGTGAAGTTCCTATGGCCGATTTGGTCATTGGAAATCCTCCATATGTCCGCTATGAAAATATTCCTGAAAGCAAGCGAAAGTTGTTCAAGAATATATTTACAACATTTCATTATCGATCAGATCTTTACGTTCTTTTTTACGAAAAAACATTAAGATGTCTTAAAGCGAATGGGAAGCATTGCTTAATTTGTGCAAACAGATGGTATAAAAACGAATACGGCAAGAAATTGAGAAATTTTGTTGCGCAGAACTATCGACTGGAATCCATCATCAATTTAGAGCGTGCAAATGCATTTCAAGAAAAAGTTCTCGCTTACCCCGCAATAACGCTGATATCAAAACAATCTAGAGCCTCTACTTTATCATATGCAGAGGTCAAGTCTGTACAAGAGTTAAAAAAGATGTCTTTTTCAACAAGACCGGTCCCTAAAAATGACGATTGGTCCTGTATTTTCAGCAAAGCCGTAGTTAACGAAAATCTATATACTATAGAAGAACTAGGTTTTAGAATTGGGATAGGAGTCGCAACGGGTGCTGACCACGTATTCATCTCAAAAGATTTGCCCAAACTAGTAGAAAAAGAACTTCTTTTGCCAGCATTGAATGCAAAGAATCTGACAGGAAATCAACTACAATGGAATGGTGAATTTTTATTGAATCCTTATGCAGAAAACGGTGAACTTATTAATTTATCTAAATTTCCTCGCGTAGAAAAATATTTGAAATCTTTCAAAGAAAAACTTTCAAATAGACATATTGTCAAAAAAAACAATGCCAAATGGTATAAAACAATTGACAAAATCAACCCTCAATTAATCAAAAAATCAAAGATTTTGTTACCTGATATTTCAGGAAATCGATTTGTTTTTCTAGATGAAGGTAATTATTACCCTCTTCACAATTTATATTACATCACAGGAAATACGCTTCGTGACCAAAAAATTTTGAGTGCTTTTTTGATGTCCGACGCAATACGTACTCAAATAGCAAGCATTACCAATAATATGAACGGAGGTTTTCCACGCTGGCAAAGCCAGCATTTAAGAAAATTACGAATACCCAATATAAAAGAAATGGGCGAAAGCATCGCAAATAGACTGTTGCAAAGTTACGATCAAAAAAAGCTTGATTCAATAAACGAAATTGTCAATTATGCATACAAAGATCTTATTCTCACTAGAAAAGGAAAAGGCTACTCGGGTGAACAAACATCATTAAATTTTATTTAGACACCCTGTCAATTAAACCATAAAAATTCCTTTTTTAGAGACAATATAGAAAAGAGCCGCAGCATAACTGCGGCCCTTTCATTTGTAAGCATTTTTCAAAGATTAGAGAAGGTCCTTGCGGAGTTCTTCGTCGCTCTTTTCGGAGAGGTATGCCGGCGGAACGTCGAGAACCGTCTTGCAGCCGCGAGCGCCTTCCTTGTACATACGGAACAGGGCACGAGCGTATGCAACGAGAACGCTCGTGGTAAAGGCTGGGTTCGAACCGAGCTTCAAGCTGTATTCAATTACGTTCGTGAATTCCTTGTCCCAACCGGTCTTTCCAGAACGAATCACGAAACCGCCGTGAGCCATGCCGGAGTGATTCTTCGCAAATTCTTCTTCGTCAATGAAGTGCACCGTGGTATCGTAATCCGAGAAGTAGTTCGGCATCGTTTTGATTTCGTTTTCGATTTTTGCCTTGTCCGCACCTTCAGCTGCCACGACAAAAACTTCGCGCGTGTGCTTCTGACGGGTAGAAAGTTCTGGATTCGAACCGCTGCGGACCGCTTCGAGAGCTGCATCCACCGGGATCGTGTACTGTTTTGCGTTCTTCACGCCTTCAATACGGCGGACGGCATCGGAATGGCCCTGGGAAACGCCCTTGCCCCAGAATGTGTAGGTCTTGCCGTCTGCGAGGAACGCATCCGCATACACGCGGTTTAAAGAGAAGAGACCCGGATCCCAACCGACGGAGATCATCGAAACCCTGTCAGCGGCCTTGGCTGCCGCGTCCACTGCGGCAAAATGCTGCGGAATATTTGCATGGGTGTCGAAGGAATCGACCACGTTGAAGAGCTTTGCAAATTCCGGGGTCTGCTTCGGCAAGTCCGTTGCGCTACCTCCGCAAAGGATCATCACGTCGATTTTGTCCTTCCAAGAGGCCGCATCGTTTACGTTCACAACCGGAACGCCAGCCGTCTGAATTTTCACAGTCGCTGGGTCGCGACGAGTGAACACAGCGACGAGCTCCATATCCGGTGCATACTTCACAGCGCTTTCCACGCCGCGGCCGAGGTTACCATAACCGATAATGCCGATTTTTGTCATATTGGAATCCTCTATTGGGGTTAAATTTTTCAGCGCTTAATTTAAAAAATTAGACTCGGCAAAACCTACTTCCAATCCACATTTTTTGCGGCCAAGGCTTTTTCACGGAGGGTCGAAAGGCGTTTTAAAGCTTCCTTTAAAGTTTCGTCTTTCTTTGCAAAATGAAATCTTACAAGATTGTCAACTTTTTCCCGGAAGAAGCTCGAACCCGGAACCGCCGCGACGCCCACATTCTTGATCATCCATTCGCAGAACTTGTAATCGTCCTTCACCCCGAACTCGCTCACATCGACCATCACAAAATAAGAGCCCTGCGGTTCCGTCAAACGGTAGCCCAGCTTTCGAAGGCCGCCCACAAAAATTTCTTTCATGTGCGTGTAATGCTCTTGCAGTTCCTTATAATAGTCGTCGTCGAATTCAAGGCCCGTCACCGCCGCGATCTGCAAAGGCGCCGAAGCCCCGACGGTCAAAAAGTCATGCACCTTTTTCACACGGTCAATGATCCGCGGGCAAGCGATCACATAGCCCAAACGCCAGCCCGTGATCGAATACGTTTTGGAAAGCGAATTGCAAACGATCGTGCGTTCGCGCATTCCAGGAAGCGTATTTAAATAGATATGCTTGTGCGGCGCATAGACAATATGCTCGTAGACTTCATCCGTCACCACGTAGGCGTCATACTGAATCGCAAGTTCCGCAATGAATTCCAGTTCTTCCCGCGTAAAGACTTTACCGCAAGGATTCGAAGGATTGCAAAGGATCATCGCCTTCGCGCCTTGTTTAAAAGCGTTTTCCAAAGCTTCTTTATCAAAGCAGAAATCCGGCGGAACAAGCGGCACATAAATCGGTTCTGCGCCCGAAAGGATCGTATCCGCCCCGTAGTTTTCATAGAACGGAGAAAAGATCACCACCTTATCGCCCGGATTGATAACGCTCGTCAGCGAAGCCATCATCGCTTCGGTGCTTCCGCAGGTGACGACAATTTCACTTTCTGGATCGATCTTCATTCCCGAAAAATGCTCGAACTTTTTCGCTACGGCATCGCGGAACGCCTTCGCTCCTGCGCAAACTTGATACTGGTGCGGTCCCGTGTAAGCGACTTCCGCCAGGCGGTCCAGAATCGCTTTGGGCGGATCAAAATCCGGGAAGCCCTGGGAAAGATTGATCGCGTCGCATTCATTCGCAATTCGCGTCATTTGACGGATTACGGATTCGGTAAATTTAGAAGTTCTTGAGCTGAGTTCTCGCATAAATTTTCCCTGTTTTTTGAAATGATAGCAACGCAAGCTTTTCTTGTTCACCTTAAAAAGTCCGATTTTGGGGCAATTTCAGCAAAAAATCCTAATTTTTCGGCTTCCCAAGTGTTTCCAAATATTATGCATTAATTTTTTATATAGCTGAATTTTTACATTCATTTTTGAATTAAAATCTTATATTTATGGATATGCAGAGTGTTTCCGAAATTAGTGTATTCATGTATTTCGATTATCGCGAGTACATCCACGCGGTTTTGGAAGCATTGCAATCCGAAGGCGCTTCAATGCGATCCATTCAGGAAGCCGCAGGCGTTCCGGGTTCTGCATTCTTTTCTCGAATTTTGGACGGAACCCGTCCTCTTTCCAGTGCTAACGCCAAAGTTCTTGCCAAGGCTTGGAATTTGCGCGGCGAGGAAGCGGATTATTTTTTGGGACTCGTTCAATTTGGAAACGAAAAAAACGTGGACAAGCGGGAGCATTTGTTGAGAAAGCTTCTCGCCGCCCGTGCGAGCAAGCAGGAGTACGCTTTGCAGGATTCCGCGCTCCAGTTCTTTTCCAAATGGTACTATCCCGTTCTGCGAGATCTTCTTCCGCTCGTTCCGGCAAGGACATCTGCGGAAAAGATCGGCAGATTCTTCACTCCGCCTCTTCGCGCACCCCAAATCAAGAGCGGCATTCGTTATTTGACCGAAGCTGGTTTTATCGTCTGCGACAAGAACGGCAAATTCGCGGTCACAAGTCCTGTCGTTTCAACGCCGCCACGCGTGCGTTCCACAATGCTTCGCAAGTACCATTTGAAGAATCTGGAAATCAACAGCGAAGTCTACGACAGTTTTACAAGCGACGAACGCAGCATCACAAGCGTTACTTGTAGTCTTTCGAAGGAAGGCTTCGAAAAGGTCCGCACCGAAATCACTGCGCTCCGCGAAAAAATTTTAGCAATCGCTCAAGAAGACGCGAATCCTGACCGCGTATGCCATGTCGGATTCCAACTGGTTCCGCGTGCTAAAATACCCGCCAAGGAGAAAAAAGCATGAAGCTTCTTTCGCGGATTTTCGCACTCCTCTTTTTCACCGTTTGCGCAGCCGTTTTCAGCAACTGCAGCAGCGATCCCGTGGCAAACGGAACAGGCAGCAACGCTGGCGAAACGGAACTCGCCGGCGTCATCACGGTCACAAATCCTAGCGGCCATCCTCTTGCCCGTGCCGCGGCCCGCGTCTGGGTCTTGCACAAAGACACCATCCAGCTCGCTTTTGAAGATACTTTAAATGAGTCCGGGACTTTGGAATTCAAGTCCACGATCCGCGCCGAAGACAAGTCTTCCATTCAGCTGATCGAAACTCATTCCGGAGACTCTCTTTCGGTGATGCGCTGGGTGGATCTCGGCAAAAAACCGTCGCAAACACTCGCTGCGGTCGCCAGCGCGTCGCTGAAAGGAACCATTACCCATAACGGCGAAGCCGTGAAAGGTGCCACAATCCGCATCCTCGACAAATCCACCGAAACTGACGCAAGCGGCAACTTCACCTTTAAAGGTTTGCCAAGCGGTGTCCACTACGCATTCGTCGAAGGCAACTTTGGAAAGTTCTCTTACCAGATGGAAACGGATCTTGAAGAATATGCAACGACAAACAACATCGACATTGCCGAAAGCATCTTTACTGTCGTCGAAGACTTTGAAAACTGGAAATCCCGCCAGACGCTCCTCGGCAAAAGCTTTGGACAGGGCTGGTGGTTTATTTGCACCGATTCGCTGCAAGGCGGCGGAAGCCACGTTCAAGACGGCATCTCCAGCCCGAACATTCTCGTCACGGGAGACAGCGCAAAAGACGGCAGCAGTCTGCATTTGATTTTTGATTTGGACGAAGAAACTCCGGGGCATTACGGCGTCGCAGGCTTCACCATCGGCGACGATTTTGACGAAGACGAAATGTTCTCCTTCTACGATTTGAGAAGCGCCACCGCGATTTCATTTGACGCCAAAGGCTCGGGTGAACTTTTCTTGCAAATCACCAAGCGCAGCGATGAAGGCAAACGGGAATATCACAAGACATGGCCCGTCACGCTCACCGACGAATGGCAGCACTTTACCTTTACCGCCGAAGATTTCGACACAGAACTCGCCGCGGTGAACTCTTTGAATTTTATGGTCGAAAGCGATGCGGAAATCTATTTGGACAATGTTCGTTTTGATGGAATTTCGCCAAGCATGTGGCCAAGCTTAGGCATGCGATTCTAAGCCTTTGAATTTGCGACGAAAAAAAACAGGAGCCATTTATGACTCGGAGAGAGGTACAATGAAAAAGACGATGAAGGCTGTAACAGCCCTTTGCGCATTCGCACTCGCAAGCAGTGCCTTTGCAACGATTCAACCGACTCGTGTCGGACCTGTGAGCCAGTACGGCGCACTGCAAACCGGTACAAACGCCGCTGGCGAAGGCCGTATCTACGGTTCCGTCGATGGCGTCGTGGACGGTAAAGAAGTTCAGGTCCGCGGCATGAGCCTTACCTGGAGCCAGTATTGGCCGTACGGTTCGAGTTTCTATGGGCATTCCTTTATCGACACTCTCGTCGGATCCTGGAACGTAGAACTCATTCGTTCTGCGATGGGCATTGTCCCGCCTTGGGGCCATGGCAGTTATATGACCCGCCCGGAATATTTTGAATCTCAAATGGATACGGTCGTGCAGGCTGCAATTGCAAACGATGTTTACGTTTTAATCGACTGGCACAGTGAAGGCGGCTACTTCAACTGCATTCACCCAAACGAAAAGCCGAAGTATGAATTCAACGACAACAAGACCTGCTTCAGTGCAGCCGACGCAGCTGCATTCTTCGGCCGTATGGCAGAACGCTACGGCAAATATCCGCATGTGATTTTTGAAATCTACAACGAACCGGTCAGCGAAAGCTGGAACGATCTCAAGGCTTATGCCGACAGTGTCCTCACCGAAATTCGTAAATACTCAAACAACCTTGTCGTCATCGGAACGCCGACCTGGTCTTCGATGGCAGGCGAAGCGATTTCAAATCCGGTCCAAGATAAAAATGTCGCCTACACCTATCACTTCTACGCAAACCTGCACCAGACCGCAAGCCACATCGCAAGTTCAAACACCGCCATGGCAAACGGTTTGAGCATCTTCGTCACGGAATGGGGCGGCATCGACGACATTTTCACGAACGCTTCTTACAAGACTCAGCTCGAAAGTTTCCTTTCTTGGGTCAACGAGAAAAAACTTTCGACCGCCAAGTGGGATGTAGAAAAACCTTATCTCGAAGCCAACGACGTCGACAACTACATCAAGGCAAATATTCTTCCGGCCAAAACGACATACACCAAGAACGTGAACTGGGAAACATCCATTACCGACAACCTGCCCGGCTCCGTCACCTACGGCACTTCTAGTGCTATTTCGGGAACTTGGAGCGCCACTAGCGACATTGACGACTACGGCGACGAACAAGGCGAAAAGGGCAACTCCACATTCACCAACAATTCCACCGCGACCACGGTCAAAATGGACAACATGATTCTCGACACGGTCGGCACAGGCTTTGATTATGCGCCCTACATTCGTGCGGAATACACCTTCGGCGCAGGCGTCGATCTTTCGAACTGCAAGATGGTGAGTTACAAGTACAAAGGCGCAAACCACCAGTTCACCCTTTACTACGACTGGAACGCAAGCGTTGATTTCTTCGGCGTAGGAGTTTGGGACTATCCGTTCGTCGAAATGCCATACGCTCCGGAATGGGAAACCGTTCACATCGATCTCGGCTGGATGACAAGCAACGGTTGGCAGACAGGCATTCCGACCTATCCGGTTTTGGAAGCCGCTACCGCATTCCGCTTTGTGGTCACGAACGACTTCTTTGACACTTCACTCTGGATTGAAGACCTGAAATGCGAAGAAGAAGTGTCGGGTTACAGCCCGGTCGAAATCGATACGACGACCGCACTTCCGACAATCGTCTCCAAGGCTTCCCCGCTGAACGTTTCCGTACAGGGCAAGAACATCGCCGTGAGCGGGATTGAAAACGGCAGTCTGTACATGCTCTCGAACATGCTCGGACAAGTTATGGCAAGTGGCCGCACACACGGTTCAATCCTGAACCTGAACGTCGCAAACTCCGGCAAGTATATTCTTCGCATCGGAAGCAAGCAGACAGCAATTTCGATCCGTTAAATTTCACATGATCCCCAATAAAAAAGGAGCCCTCGAAAGAGGACTCCTTTTTAGTTTCCACTGAAAAAAGTTTATTCTCCTTCAGAGTCGGTCACGAAAAGCGAGTTGTCCACAATGCCACTATCGCAGTTGCCAGAAACATTATCCGCACTGCAAGCAACGAGGGCGAAGGAAACGAAAAGCATAGACATCAAAACGATCCAAGTCTTTTTCATTGTTCATTCTCCTTAAATTAGAAGTTGAGGAAGATGCCAAGATCAGCCACAATATTGTCGCCGTTGAAAATGGCAGCAACCGTCTTGGTGTAAACTTCGTTGGTCAAGCTAGCTTCAACAGCCACCATCTTATATTGGGCGCGAAGACCGAGCTGTGCTCTGGTACGTTCCGTGTGAAGCTGGATTGCAGAAATCTTGTCGCCATCCACATACTTCACCGATTCGTAACCGAAGAGAAGAACGTTGTGAGACACGCCACCGAAGAAGAGGAAGTTTTCGTTCAGGGCAAAGTCAGCCCAGATGTTCGGTTCGAGCTGAAGGCCGAATTCCGTGTGAGACTTAATGCCAGCATCACCGCCGTCATAAATTTGAATACCGAGAGTGTTATTGGAACCAATCATAACACGAGCCATATCATTTCCGAGAATTTGTGCAGCGAGATTGAAGTACGGATCGATTTCCACACGGCTATTTCCGGTAGCGCTCGTCGAAGACTGACCGGCAATCGTCATTTCCGTCGTTTCAGCATGACGGAGGAGCAAAGCACCTGCCGTCCAACCGAGGGTCGTAGCACTCGGAGAGTTCGTGAAGCGAGCAATCAAACTGAGTTCCCAGTAATCATCTTCGACATTGTCCGTCGATACTTCGTCATCGATCGTAAGCCAGCCCGCTTCCAAGCTCAAAGCATAGGCGCCGAGAGGCATTGCAAACGTCACGCCGAGATCGTCACCAGCATTCACCACGGTAGCATCATCGTCGCCATCGCTCACGAAGCTCTTGGAAAGACCGATGTCCAAACCAAGACCGAAGCCTGCCGTAGCGATACCAGCCGTGAAGAGGCCGACATCCGCAGAAGAATTATCAAGACCACCGTAGAAAGTAAGACCTTTATTGAAAGCGACGTAGCCGAGAGCGTTAGTCGGTTCCACATACAAGAACTGGCCTAGAGCCATCATGTACGGGTAATCCAACTGATCGGCAACCGTCGTTGCAGCGAGTTCGCTACCGACGAAGTTATAAGCGTTACCGCGAAGCACGTCAAGCTGAGCCAAGAGCGAGCTCGAATTCTGAGCCGGGGCTACTGTAGCCGGGGCCACTGCAGCCGGAGCCTGTGCCACCGGTTCCGTTTCATACGGAGACGGAGCTGGTTCCGCAGCCGGAGCTTCTGCAACCGGAGTGGCTTCCTGAGCCGGATCCTCTGCGTAGTAGTCATCTTGTGCAAATGCAGAAGCAAACGCAAACGCGCTTACTCCAGCCAACAATTTCAAATTCATACGACCTCCTTAGTTGAATAGAACTTGCATTCAGCATAAAATAAGGTGTCAAATATAGTTCAAAATTTCTATGTTAAGGGCATGGCCTTTTTAAAAAACATTTTTTCCATTCTCACTGTTTCGGGAATGGCATTCTGCGCTTTTGCATCCGACGTCCAAGCGCCTTCGACAAACATTCGCAACGTCGATAAATCGGATTTTTTCGCTAAAAACCTCAAATCCGCAAAGAATACCGAAGCTTGGACGTATCAATTTGTCTTTGACAACGGTACCCGCGCCTACGTCAATTATGCAACCATAGTCATTCCGGCTTCCGGAAAAAAAATCGGTTGCGACATTTCATTCTTTAATCTTAAAGGCAAAAAATCCAACATTGGACGCCAATATCCATTGGAACGTATCAAGGAGTACAAAGACCAAAACAAAATCTCCATCAAGGATGAATACATCATGGAAGGTCTTCCCGGAAAAGGTCACCGCGTCCTCTTTACTGCAAACAAGGAAGATTTCGGCAAATTCCTGCTCGATATCACCTTCACCAGTGCAAACAAGGGCAAAGTTCCGGGCGACGGCAAATGGAAAATCGGCGATGGCTATTACGGGGCCGCGGTCCTCATTCCTTACGGACGCGTCAAAGGTAAAATCGCCCACAACAGCGATACTCTCGAAGTCCAAGGCTACGGCTATCTCGAACACACCTGGCAGTCCGGCAACCCGACCGATCTCGCCGAACGCGCCTTCAATGTCAGCGAAGCGACCCGTGGTGCATACGCCGGACGCCTCGCCCTCGACGAAGACGGAGTCCCTTTTGGCTATCTAATTGAAAAGAAAGGCGACAAATCGAACGTTTTGCTTCCGAAAAGCATCCTCGAAAACGGAAAGCCGTATAAAGGTTCTAAATTTCCGAAAACCGCATTGCAAATCACGTGGCAAAATGCCGCAGACACTTTGACCCTCGACATGTCGAAGCCGCGTCAAAAGTTCTCCATGCTCGAAAACTTTGACGGTTGGCTCGCCAAAAAGGCGACCAAGGTGATGCTCGGCGGTGAAATTTTCTTCTGGCGTGGACGCTCCAAAGCCGCAGACGGTTACATTTACGACTGGAGCATTACCGGATTCTAATATGACCCTTTTTCGTCCCTGTATCGACATTCACCAAGGCAAAGTCAAGCAGATCGTCGGCGGAACCCTTTCCGACAGCGATACTCCCAAGACGAACTTCGTGAGTGAAAAGTCCCCATCTTACTACGCAAACCTTTACAAGAAAGACGGCTTAAAAGGCGGTCACGTAATCATGCTCGGCAAGGGCAACGTAGAAGCGGCAAAGGAAGCCCTGTCCGCATACCCGAACGGACTCCAGGTCGGCGGGGGCATCCACCCAGATAACGCCCAGGAATATCTCGATGCAGGCGCAAGCCATGTGATCGTCACCAGCTGGGTCTTTGACGGAGCGCACCTCGAAATGGAAAAGGTCGAACAGCTTTCGAAAGCCGTGGGCAAGGAACATCTCGTCCTGGACTTAAGCTGTCGCCGCACCGAAAACGGTTGGAACGTCGCCACGAACCGTTGGCAGACTGTTACCGATGCCGTTGTCAATGAAGCTCTTTTGCAAAAGCTCGGCGCATACTGCGACGAATTCCTCGTTCACGCAGCCGACGTCGAAGGCCTTGAACGCGGCATGGACGAAGACCTGATCCGCTTTCTAGCCGAAAAAAGTCCACTTTCTGTCACTTATGCAGGCGGAGCGAAAAGCATTGACGACTTAGTCCGCTGTAAGGAGATCTCCTGCGGACGAGTGGACTTGACCATCGGTAGCTCCCTGGATATTTTTGGAGGAGCGGGAACCCGTTATGAGGACTGCGTTGCGTTCAACCAAGAACAGGTTCACGAAAAGCAATCTCTTTAACCCATCCCATTTTTGATTTTTTCGCATTATTTTACGTACGATGGTAACTGAAGATTCGAACAACACTTACGATTCCCGCCCGCCGATTTTTGGCCGGACTGTTTCGAGTACGTTCCCCGAATACTTTTCTTTCAAACACCAGCCTCCTGGAAACATTCGCACTTGCATGATTCCACCGGTGGTATTCTGGCAAGTCCTTCGCAATCTGCCGCAATTGCTCAAGCTCCGTTTCTTTTTGAAGAAAAAACGCAAAGAGCATGCCGAAGATGATATCCGAGTCGCCTTCTATTCCGACAATCTAGATGAAGTCAATGGGATTGCGAACAATTTGCGCCATGTGATTACCTACATGCGCGGCCACGGTTACAAGGCGGCCCTCGTCGGCAGCGCTTTCAACACGCGTCCCTGTGGCGTCGTGGAAAACGGCTACGTCATTTTGCTTCCGCGCGTCTTTAGCATGGAACAGCTCGGTTACGCAAACAGCGAACTTGCGATTCCACACGTGCGTCCGATTCTTCGTTTGCTCAAACGTTACCCGGTCGATATCGTCGAACTGGAAACGCCGAGTCCGGGAGCTTGGGCGATCGCCTTCTGCGCCAAAATCGCAGGCATCAAGGTGATCAGCCATTACCGTACCGACGTCCCGACTTATACGAAGACCCTTGTCAAAGCGAAATGGATGTATCGTTACGTTTTGATGCTGATGCAAATCTTCTACGGCTTCACCCGTCCGGTCGTAAGCCCGTGTAAAGATTACAAGAACATTCTGCACAACGACATCAAGGTCCCGCTCGACAAGATCGAAATCATCCGTCGAGGCATTCCTCTCGAAAATTACAGTCCGGACTTCCGTGGCAAAGGCACGTGGGAAAAATTCTCGGACCTTCAAGGGAAAGTGCGCTTTGTTTACGTCGGTCGAATTTCTAAAGAAAAGAATCTTCCGTTGCTTCGCAATCTGTGGATGGAATTCCGCAAAAAGCATGACGACGCCGAACTGATGTTCGTCGGAGACGGCTGGTACTTAGAAGAACTCAAGAAAGATTTTGCTAGCGCTCCGGAAGTCCACTTTGCAGGCGTTCAAGGCGGCGAAACCCTCGCAGGCCTTTACGCAGACGCCGACTTTTTGCTGTTCCCGAGCACAACGGATACCTTCGGAAACGTGGTCGTCGAAGCTCTCGCATCGGGCACTCCCGCCATTGTCACCGATAAGGGTGGCCCGCAGGATATCGTGTTCGAAAAAGGCTGTGGACAGGTTCTCCCGGCAGACGATACCGCCGCTTGGCTCGCCGAACTCGAAAAGTGCATGAACCTTCGTCACGACGAAGTCGCCTACCAAAAGGTTCGCGAAAACGCTTACAACCGCAGCAAGGACTACACCCTCGAAAAGGCTGCTAAAGCCCAGTGGGAATTCTATAAAAAGGTTTATCACGAAGCTTACCTCGGCAAATAAGGCGCTCTGCGCATGGTTCAAAAAAAAACGCGCCGAGTTTCCTTGGCGGCCCTTGGACTTATTCTCTAAACGCGACCCCTATGCGGTCTGGATCAGCGAAACGATGCTGCAACAGACGCAGGTTTCCGCTGTCCAAACCGCCTACAAAAAGTGGATGCAAGACTTTCCCACCGTGCAGGCGCTCGCAAGAGCAAGCGAAGACGATGTTCTTTTGCACTGGCAAGGGCTCGGCTATTACAGCCGCGCAAGAAACATCCACAAGACCGCGAAACAGGTCGTTCAAAACGGCGGAAAGTTTCCAAGCAACCGCCAAGACTTGGAAGCGCTCCCGGGAATCGGCGCATACACCGCAGGCGCTATTCTAAGCCTCGCCTTTCATCAGAACGAAGCGATTTTAGACGGAAACCTCGTCCGCGTTTTTTCGCGCCTTTCCGAATGGGATTTTTTACCGACTAAGGATAAAGCGGCAAAAGATTCCTATTGGGAAGAAGCGTACAACTGGGCAAACGCAGGCGATGCATTCCTTACAAATGAAGCTTTGATGGAACTCGGGCGAACCGTTTGCAAAAAAACAAATCCGCTTTGCGAAAGTTGCCCCATTCAAAAAATTTGCAAAGCCTTTCAAAACGGGCGCGCCACGGCATTTCCGCCCCAAAAGCAAACCCGGTACGTTTCCTGGATCGGCTTTGCGCTCGCCATCTGCGATTCCAAAGGAAATTTTTTACTGCAATCTTCGCCTCAATCGCCGTTTCTCAAAAATCAGCTGACATTTCCGATATTTGAATATGCGGACGCGTTCAAAAACATTTTCCCCGGTATCGCCGAAAATGTAATTTCCCCGGAGAACGTCAAGCGCTTTGCTTTTACGGGAACTGTCGAACATTCGATTACCCGTTACAAAATCCAATGCCGCGTTTTATGCGTAGAAGCCAAATCCCATAAAGGGCTCCCAGGTTCTTGGATTCCAAAACAGAAACTTCCCCAAAAAATCATTTCCAGTTTTGCGCAAAAAATCGTAATTTTAACGCATGACTTCTGACCTGGTTTCCAAAGAAATTTCTGCAGAAGAAGCGGCAGAACTGATTCAAGATGGAGAAGTTCTTGGCGTTTCCGGATTCACTCTCGCAGGCTACCCCAAAGCGGTCCCCTCCGCTCTCGCCAAAAGGGCGGAACGCTTACACGCAAACGGCAAACCATTCCAGATTACGCTTTTTTCTGGAGCCTCGACTGGCGACGAATGCGACGGAGCCTTAGCCCGCGCCAAGGCAATCAAATGGAGAGCGCCTTACCAGTCCAATCCAGATTTGCGTTCCGCGATCAACCGCGGCGAAATTTTCTACACCGATGCGCATCTCGGAATCATGGGGCATCTCGTCCGCACAGGCTCTTTGCCGCGCCCGACGACAGCGATCATCGAAGCGAGCGAAGTGACTTCTGACGGAAAAATCCGTTTTACAACGTCCTGCGGAAATTCCGTCGAATATTTGCGAATGGCAGACCGCATCATCGTGGAACTGAATTCCATTTACGGAGATGCACTCTGCGGAATTCACGACTGCTACCTGCCAGAACTTCCCCCGTACACGCACCCGATTCCGGTGGTAAATGTTCTGGACCGCGGCGGAAAGGATTACGTCCAAGTCGATCCGAAAAAAATCGTGGCGATCGTCCGCACAAATCAAGGCGATACCATCCGACCGTTTACCGAACCCGATGCAGTTTCCAAAAACATCGGTGGTCAGATTCTTGAATTCCTTGCACACGAACGCAAAAAAGGACGCCTTCCCGCAGGGCTTCCCTATCAGAGCGGCGTCGGCAACGTGGCAAACGCTGTGCTCACCGCTATGGCGCGCGATTCCTTGCAAGAGCCGGTGAGCCTCTTCACCGAAGTCATTCAGGAAGCGGTCTTTGAGCTGATCAAAGCAGATAAACTCGTCGGTGCAAGCGGCACCGCTCTCACGTGTTCCGCAGACGCTCGCGAATATTTTAAGCAGAACGCGGCTACGCTTCAAAAGAAGTTCGTGCTCCGCTCGCAAGAAGTTTCAAACCATCCGGAAGTCATCCGACGCCTCGGTGTCATCTCCATGAACACGGCTCTCGAATGCGATATTTTCGGCAATGTGAATTCTTCACACGTTTGCGGTTCTTCGATCATGAATGGCATCGGCGGATCCGCTGATTTTTCAAGAAATTGTCTGCTCGGATTTTTCATGGCGCCGTCGACGGCAAAAAATGGCGCGATCAGCACGATTGTTCCATTTGTTACACATTTGGATCACTCCGATCACGAAACCCACATATTTGTCACGGAGCAAGGCCTAGCGGACCTCCGCGGGCTCGATCCGGTGTCCCGTGCGCACAAAATAATTGAAAATTGTGCACATCCAGACTATCGCCAACAGCTCAATGATTTTTTAGATTACAGTATGCGGTCCTCGAAAGGAAAGCATATTCCGTTCGCTCTTGACCGAGCGTTCAATATGCATCTCGATTTCCTCGAAAAAGGAACGATGAAAGAATAACCTCTTCTTTTTGGAATTCTATTTTTCAATTGCAACTATGGAATCCTAAAGGAAACTAGAAATGGCTATTAAACAAGAATTACTCGATCAACTTGAAGAGCGTCGCAAGTTTGCTCTCTCCTCGGGTTGCGGTCCGGAGAAACTCGAAGCACGTCATGCAAAGGGTCTCTTCTCTGCACGTGAGCGTGTCGCTGACCTCGTCGACGACGGTTCCTTCCAAGAGGCTGGCATGTACGTGGACCACGACGTCCGCGGCTTTGGTTTCGAAACGAAGAAGCTCGCCGGTGACGGCGTTGTGACAGGCATCGGCAACATCGACGGTCGCCCGGTCACCGTGATTTCTCAGGACTTCATGGTCAGCGGCGGTTCCCTCGGTAGCCGTCACGCCCAGAAGATGTCCGAAGCCATGCAGCGTGCTATCGAACTCGGCACGCCGATCATCTCCGTAAATGACTCCGGTGGAGCTCGTATTCAGGAAGGCGTGAAGAGCCTCGCAGGCTACGGCAAGGTTTTCCGTGCAAACGTCCTCGCTTCGGGCGTCGTACCGCAGATCGCGGTCATCGCTGGTCCGTGCGCAGGCGGCGCTTCCTACAGCCCGGCCCTCATGGACTTCTGCATTCAGCTCAAGGACAATTCGAACATGTTCATCTGCGGTCCGCAGGTGATCAAGGCTTCCACCGGAGAAGAAGCTCCGCTCGAAAAGTTCGCATCGGCTGCAGCCCACGCAACGGTTTCCGGAAACGTCCACTTCGTCGCCAACGACGACAAGCACGCTTCCCAGATCATCAAGAAGCTCCTCAGCTTCCTCCCGTCCAACAATTCCGAACTTCCACCGCACAAGCTCACCGACATCGAACTCGATGACGATCCGAGCATGAACCAGATCATTCCGGAAGACGCAAACCAGCCGCTCGACGCCTACCAGGTGATCGAACGTCTCGTCGACCCAAACGAATGGCTCGAAGTGAAGCGTGACTTCGCGAAGAACATCATCACGGGCTTTGGCCGCATCAACGGTATGGTCGTCGGCATCGTCGCGAACCAGCCGAAGTACAAGGCCGGCTGCCTCGATATCGATTCTTCCGACAAGGGCGCAGAATTCGTGAACTTCTGCGACGCATTCAACATTCCTATTGTGACCCTGACCGACGTCCCGGGATTTATGCCGGGTCTTGCCCAGGAACGCGGAGGCATTATCCGCCACGGTGCAAAGATGCTCTATGCTTACGCATCTTGCACGGTTCCTCTCGTCACGGTCATCATGCGCAAGGCCTACGGTGGTGCTTACATCGCCATGGCTTCCAAGGATCTCGGCGGTGACGTCGTGTACGCTTGGCCGACTGCTGAAATCGCCGTAATGGGCGCTGAAGGTGCAGCCAAGATTATCTACAAGAAGGAACTCGCAGCAGCTGAAAACAAGGATGCTCTTTACAAGCAGCTCGTTGACGACTACCGCGAAAAGTTCTCGAAGCCTTACCAGGCTGCAGAATCCGGCATCATTACCGATGTCATCAATCCTGCAGAAACCCGCGCTAAGGTTTCGCTCGCTCTGAGAACTTTGCTCTCGAAGCGTGTCAAACGTCCAAATAAGAAACACGGGTTGAGTCCTCTATGACAACAGCAACACAACAAGAAGGCGTCGTCAAAGCGACTGGGCCTTATCCCGTTCCAGAACGGTTTAAGGAACAGCTGGCTATTATGCCAGACTCGATTAGCGCTCCGCTTAAAGAGCAGCTGACTTTGATGCCCGACTCGGCAGTCGTTGAGATCTACCAAGGCGGTCATAAAGTCTCCATTCTCTATAAGACGAATGCGCAATCGCGTGAAGCTAACGCACGCCAGGACAGCGTAAGAACTGTCAACGGAGCCAACAAGGCTCTTCCGATTGCGAAAGCCAAACTCAGTGATCAATACGTCACGGAACAGGGTGAGGTCGAAACCTTTACACTCGGCAAGCTTGCCGAATTCCAGGCGACGGGCCTTATCATCGTGATGGTCGTGATTATCGGTATTATGTTCCTCACATACTTGATGAGTTATGTGATGAACAAGGTCATCACGCCAATTCTTTCGAAGAAGGAAAAAGCTCCGGTTGCTGCCAATGCAGCTCCTGCAGCAGTCGCTTCTTCGGATCCGATCAAGATTGATCTTTCCAAGGGTCTTGGCGATCCGGACGCACCGAGCGTGCACCCGGGATTCACGAACAAGCAGCTCCAGGCATTCCTCAGCATCGCTGCGGTTTCCGCCTTGGAAATTCATCCGGGTCTCTCGAATGAAAAGCTCGCAGTCATTCTCGCAATCGCTGCAGCCGAAGTCCTCGGCGGTCCAGTGAAAATCGTCAAATTCAAATCTCAAAACTCGACCGAATGGGCTTGGACTACTCAGGGTCGCACAGAATTACAATCCAACGAGCTCTAAGCTCAAGAGGAAACTACTATGAAGAAAGTTATCCGCATTACGTTTGAAGGCAAGACCTACGACGTTGAAGTCGAAGTTCTCGGCAACGCAGCTCCGGCCGCAGTTGCACCTGTCGCAGCCGCTCCTGTGGCTGCAGCTCCGATCGCTGCTCCGGCTGCCGCTGCCCCGGCTCCCGCTCCGGCCGCTGCTCCGGCTGGAGAAGGCACCCCGATTCCGAGCCCGATGATGGGTATCGTTTTCAAGCTCAAGGTGAAGGTGGGTGACAAGGTTACGAAGAACCAGGAAGTTGCCGTTCTCGAAGCCATGAAGATGGAAAACTCGATCGTCTGCCCGTGCGACGGTACCGTCACTTCGATCGCTGTCAAGGAACAAGACTCCGTAACCGAAGGCCAAGTCTTGATGACTATCGCCTAAAGAGGGCCTCCTATGAGTGGTATCTTAAACTCAGTCACAGACATGTTCGTCAACGGCACGGGATTCTCTGCAATCTCGGGTCCGATGATTGTCATGTGGCTCGTCAGCATTGTGCTGATGTATCTCGCGATCGTCAAGAAGTACGAGCCTTTGCTTCTTTTGCCGATTGCGATCGGCGCTCTCGCCGTCAACATTCCGTCCCGTGGCTTCTATGAAGGCGGCTGGGGCATCGAAGGAATGTTCACTCCGACTGCCGGTCTTTTCTACTACATCAGCCAAGGCATTCATCTCGAGCTCTTCCCACCCATCATCTTCCTCGGCGTCGGTGCCATGACCGACTTTGGACCGCTGATTGCAAATCCGCGTACGCTGATCCTCGGCGGCGGTGCTCAGTTCGGCGTGTTCATTACGATGTTCTGCGCAGTCGCCTTTGGCGGATTCACTCTCGGTGAAGCGGCTTCTATCGGCATCATCGGTGGTGCAGACGGTCCGACGTCCATCTTTACGGCCAACAAGCTTGCGCCGCACCTGATTGGACCTATCGCTGTCGCCGCTTACACTTACATGGCACTCGTGCCGCTGATCCAGCCGCCTATCATGCGAGCGATGACAACCGCTAAGGAACGCGTCATTCGTATGAAGAGCCTCCGCAAGGTTTCGAAGCTTGAACGCATCACCTTTGCAGTGATGGTGATGGTGGTCTGCGTGCTCGTTGTTCCGGATGCTTCCGCTCTGATCATTATGCTCATGACCGGTAACATCTTCAAGGAAGCGGGCGTCGTGGAACGTCTCGTGAAGACGGCTCAAAACGAACTCATGAACATTGTGACGATTTTCCTCGGTACTTCCGTCGGTTTGACGATGTCCGCAGACATCTTCTTGCAGCCGAAGACCTTGATGATCATCGCGATGGGTGTCGTTGCTTTCGGCTTCTCGACTTTCGCAGGACTTCTCCTTGCAAAGATCATGAACTGGTGCAGCCCGAAGAACCCGGTAAACCCGTTGATCGGTTCTGCTGGTGTGTCGGCTGTTCCGATGGCGGCTCGCGTTTCCCAGGTGGAAGGCGCCAAGTACGATCCGCAGAACTTCCTTCTCATGCATGCCATGGGTCCGAACGTTTCGGGCGTGATCGGTACCGCTATCTGCGCCGGTTACATGATTTCGAGACTTGCCTAAAGTCTCGAACTTTCCAAAGAAAAACCTCGGTATTCCACCGAGGTCTTTCTTTTTTAAGGGCTTCTCCTTGGCTGGAAGGATTTACCTTGGCAAGGAGCGCTACCTCTGACGAGAAGGTTCCCAGCAGCAGGGAGGCTTTTGTGCGGAACGAACCGCTTGGCCTACCCGGCCGGGGGCAAGATAGGGGGGGGGAGTGTGTATGCAGGGGGAATCCGCGGAAGGGTATGTTTTTTCTTGGACTGAAAGTTCTTTGCCTTGCGGCACGCAATCCTTAGTAAATTTGGGAATGAAAATTTTTAACGAGCGTTTTATGCAAAACAGCAAGATTCTCCATGCGCATCTTTGTCTTCTTTCCGCGGCGACGATCTGGGGGCTGATGGCTCCGATCGGGAAAGCGGCGATGCTTTCGGACATTACGGGCATCGATATGGTCTTTTTCCGCACGACAGGCGCCGCAATTTGCTTTTGGCTGATTTCCCTTTGCACCTCAAAAACGCGGAACGAAAAAATTCCCCTCCGCGATTTGCTCAAACTCTTTGGTGCGGGCTTCTTTTCCATCGTCGGAAATCAGACCTGCTACAACATCGGACTTTCCATCACTTCGCCAATCAATGCGACGATCGCCACAACTTCCCTTCCGATCTTTGCCCTGATTTCTTCCGCCCTCTTTTTAAGCGAGCGCATCACCTGGAAAAAAATCCTCGGCATTGCGCTCGGTTTAAGCGGCGCATGGATCCTGATTCTCGGGAGCGCTACGGCATCTAACGCAAAAGCGGGAAGCCTCGCCGGCGACCTTCTCTGTGTTCTTGCACAGTGTTGCTTTGCCGTTTACCTAGCCCTATTCAAGAACGTCATCAGCCGATACAATACGATCACCTGCATGAAGTGGATGTTCACCTTCTCGGCAGTTACCACCTTGCCACTCACATTACCGCAAGTGATGCAGATTCCACTTGCGCAAGTTCAAACCAACACCTGGGCCGAAATCTCCTTCGTCGTTCTCGGCGGAACTTTTCTCGCCTACCTCTTGATGATGCATGCGCAAAAGACGCTTTCGCCGACCATCGTCGCCATGTACAATTACGTTCAGCCAACCGTTTCCTCGGTCGTGTCCGTCGCAGTCGGGCTTGCGATTTTCGGGCCGAGTCAGGGTTTCTCCATTTTACTGATTATTCTCGGCGTTTATACCATCAGTCGATGCGGTAAATCTTCACATCCTTGAACTGATACTTCGTCTGGTTCTTGCCCACATTGAATTCGAGGCGAGAAAAGAGATCATCGACCAGAGCCGCATATTCGAACTCATACGATTTCCAGACCGGTTCAAGAGTCACATGTTCCTGGAGAGCTTCGGTATTGTACGTGCTGTAAGAACCGATGCGAACCGTGACATATGCAGAATCCTGCGCGTAAGCGGTAAACACAAGCTTGTACTTGCGATTCTTCAAAAGCGGAATATCTTCATGGATCAGCTGCACACTGTAGCTGTACGGCCCCGGATACGTCACGTTCACCATCATGATGTTGTTCGACACGGAAGTATCTGCATAACCGCCAAGCTGACGCACCAAGATCCAATCTTCGCCGGTTTCAAACGTCCCGTTCGAAACCCAGTTGGAATCGACAACATCATACCGCGCAAGTACATCCTCTGCGTAATCTTCTTCCTCAGTACCAGAGGCATAGTTCACAATGTAATGTGACGCCGAGAAAGACTTTACAAAGCGCGTTGTCAAAGAATCCCAAAGGACCGCATTATGCAAAGCATCGAAACGAACCGTGTCGCCGTCGAGCATTGCCGTCGAAAGAGAGAGACCTTCCACCCAGTCCGGCACACTAAAACGCACCGTCAAAGAAATCGCTCCATTTTCTGCAGTATCCAACTGATCCTGCATGTAGCGAAGTTCGAACGAATCGAGCCCGGCAAGAGAGAATACAAACGGAACGTTTTTATCGGCCATTTTGAGAGAGCCCGTCACCTGAGGGGCAAGCGCAACCGGAGCAAAATGCGCCCCGATTTCCTTCAGCAAGCCTTCATCATCAATGGAAATGTCTCCAAAGGCTCGCATCCAGTCATCGATCGTTGTCGTCGAATCTTCCGTAAATGCGATCGTCATCGGGGCATCCGAAGCCACATCCGGCCACAGGGTTAAACCGTCTTCCGCGTCAAAACTCACATAGATATAATAGCTGGAATAAGCAGAAAGTTTCGAAAGTGCCAAATGCAATCCGTCAAGCTGGACAGAATCCGCATTTTCGCCAGAGCCATAATCCACAAAAAAGTGTGCCAAAAAAGAATGGGCCTGGATTTCTGGATTTCCAATTTCGATTCCCGCTTGATCCGACGACGTAGTACACGCCATCAACATAAAGGCGTACAAAAGAAGCGCACCCATAGAGAATCGAACAAACTTCATTACATTCCTCGCGTTAATGGGAACAGTTGGATGTTCACTTGAACAACATCCTCTCCTGTCCCCGACTCACTAGAGAAATCTAATAGTTCTTTTCGCATGAGTTGTAAATGTTTTTTTAAAGCAGGGAAATCTTTACGCTGAATCGCAAAAGTCACCGCCGAAATATCCCTTTTTTCTGCAGGAACATTTTCCATTGAATCTTTTGCCTGGTCGAGCATCTGACGATGGTACTGCTTCACCAACAGATCGCTTACCTCGTCATCGGTCGTAATCAAGGACTGCGCCTGGCTGTATCCGTTCGCCGTTCTGGAAATCAGTCCAAGGGAAGACAGCAGGTTCAAGGATTCCGCAGCCTGGGCCGGCGTAATCGTTCCGCCGAGACGTCTCGAAATCCATTCCGGAGCCGGATTGAAGCCCCGAAGTTCCACCATTTCACGGATTACGGAGTGATACCATTCCGTAAAGATTCGAAAATGTGCCTGGTCCATCTTATGCAAACGGGAACCTGGCGTGGACTTGACGAGCTTTCCATAGTAGAAAGCCTTTTCCTTGTCCGTCTTCGCCTGATTGAAGAACACCAGATTTTCGAAATAGGTAGCGCGTTCATCAGCGAGGTTCAACCCTTGGATGATTTTCACGACTGTATTCTTGGTAATGTTCCGTTTGCCGTCCATCACGAGCTTCAAATGCGCATGGCTCGAAAGCCCAGCCTTTGCGGCAAAGAAACGCAAGCTGAAAACCGCCGATGTCGACTTTTTATAGGCATAATAGTCGTGCAGGAATACACGGTAATTCGTGTATTGCAAAACGTCCGGCATGGACGGCTTCTTATTTTCTTCTGCACTTGGTTCCATGCTTATAAAATAATTGTTTGATCAAATATAAAGAGGGGCTGGCTAGGTTAAATGTTTACCTTTGTAACCGAGAGAATACATTCTAATTGGGCATAATTTTGGCGAATTTCGCATGATTTTGCCATTTCCCGTGCAAAAATTCCGCATCCTTCGCAATGCCTTCCTGTTCAAAGCCAAGCCTTTTCGCCAAGGCGCAGCTCTTTTTATTTTCCACGGCGGCAGAAATTTCCACCCGATGAATTCCCAAATTTTGAATGTAACCGAGGGCCAGGTTCATCGCTTCGGTCGCAAGGCCTTCCCCTTCAAAGGCGCTTCCCAAAAAATACCCGAACGATGCAGAACGGTTCTTCCAATCGATCCATTGCAAAACGACCTCGCCGACAAGCGCACCGTCTTCTAATCTTCGAATTCCAAAAGCGCCTCCGTTCGCCATATCCCGCTGCATCTGATAAGCCGAAATCGCACTATAGGCGTCGCCGATTTCCGTAAAATTTTCCACCCAGGGAAGCCAAGCGCCAAGAGAATCCCGTGAAGAATCCACGAGATACAAAACCTCTTCCGAATCTTCCGGCTCCAAAAAAGCGAGCGTTACCCGTTCGCCTTCGAGGACCTCTTCAGGCATTTCATAAAACTCATTCGACGTCTTGCACATAAAAGGCTCGTTGACATTCCTGGTCCGCTAGGGATTTACACGTATAATCGCGGTTCGGATAATAGTCTCCCGTTACACGGGTCAAGTGCACCGCAGCCGTGTCCTTCCAGCTTTTGGCAAACGCGGAAGTATCCGAAAGATAAATGCTGTCGCCTTTCACACGGTTGCCGTTTGCGTCGACGTCATACAAGAAAAAGCATCCCTTGCGGGCGCAGCGTCCCGTGAACTGGTAAGAGACTTCGCCATAGATCGTGCGGCAGAACGAAGCGTTTTCCGTTTCCGCCGAAAGCTTTGCAAGGCCGGCGACTGTCGTCTCCTGACAGGTGTCAAACGAGTCGCCTCCACTGCAGGCAGCCAAAAACAAGGCACAAATGACAGAGACAAAAATTCCAAACAAAGTCTTCATGCCCATAATATAATGAATTCAAAATTTCACAAAGCAAAGTGCACTTCAAGAATGTGCATAAAAAAAGTCCCGTCTTTTGAGGGACGAGACTTATGCGGGTGAAAGGACTTGAACCTTCATGTCCTTGCGAACACTAGAACCTGAATCTAGCGCGTATACCAATTCCGCCACACCCGCGAGTGTGTGAATCAAATTTTGAAAAATTCCATTCTTTTGTCAAGGGACAAACTCGCGAATCCAGCCTTCCCGATTTGCAGTCCACCAGGACCAGTCGTGTTCCCCGCGATTATCGAAACGGATAACGCACTGTTCTCTGCCTAAAACAGAACAGAACTCATCCAGCCAGGGCATTGTCCGGTTCGACGGGTAAAGGCGGTCGGAGCCGCCCTGCAAAAAGGTCCAGGAGCCCTGGCGCACCCGAATCGCTTTCGAAAGGTTCCGGGCGTCGGAGACCGACGAGAGGTTCGTGCTCACGAGAAGCCTTGCGCGCACCGCGCGTTTGCCGTAAAGCGTGTAGCCCGCGACGCCAAGTCCCCCGTCCGAAACGCCGACGAGCGAGACCGTATCGATCTGAATCTTATAGCGGGCTTCCACGGAATCGAGCAGCCGGTCCACGGTTTTCAGAACGGCCGAGGTGAGCCAGTGGTTATCCTTGCAAGCAGAGACGCTGACGACAATGTTTTCCTTTTTGGACTTTTCAAGGAACGGGACGAGCATACCGCCCGCTTCATAGCCTTTGGCGCATTTGGAACTTTGCATGCCGCCGTGGAACCAGACGTACACCTGGGGATGCTTGGGCGTTCCCCTGTACCAGACCGCAGACGGACTCGTGAAGGTGCCGACCGAAATCAGCAAGGAATCCGCCGTAAAATTTTTCACATTCGACTTGGAATCCGCTTTCGAAGCCAATGAAAACGTTGCAAGGCAAAGGAGAATCGCAAGGAATCTCATTTCTTACGCCTCAGCGCAATCCGCAAAGCCTGAATCGCAAGGAACACAAGTCCAATATTCAGCACCGCATACCACAGCACCGAACGCACGTGGTATTCATGAATTTCTTTGGGATCGAGAGCCAAATCGTTGCCTTCAAGGCCCGTCACAATCCACTCCGACTGCGAAATGCGCACTCCGCGCAATTCGATTGCCGCAGGGCCGATTTCCGCCCAGAACGGAATCCATTCCGCAAGAATTTTCTTTTGTTCTCCCGGCAGGGCAAGCACAAATGTCGCACCGCGGTCTTCATTCAAACAAATAAAGGTTTTGTCAAACAGCGGAATCCCGGTTCCCGTCCAACCGCGCGGAAACGCGACCGACGAGATTTTGCCATAAAAAAGATCCTCTTCGCCCGACAGGCTTTTGTAAAAAGGCTTCGTATGCATAAAAAGGTACGACGCCATAAAGCTAAAGAAGGCAGCCATCATCAAAAAGAGGATTCGCGAAGTGCGAGACATTTACTTCCTCGAACGGATAACAAAGAACAAGGTAAACAAGAGCAGAACGATCGACGCCAAGTAGAACACCTGCTGTATCCAGAATTTAATTTCTCGATTCTTGAGCGTCTGCATTTTAAAAGCTTGCAACAGATTTTCGCAGCGCACCAGGGATTCATCGTTATCGATTCGATTCCAAATATCGGAAAGATCTTTATTGCGTACCAAAAGGTTGCGGTAACGCTTGGCCAAGGAATCCGGCACCGCCTTTAGCAACGAATCGTTCACCTGGACCGCAAACCCGAGCCTTGCAGAATCCAGCGCAAAAATTAGCGGTTCCGCCGCAGAAAATTTCCAACGGCTCAAACCCAGCGTCAAGGTCTTCGCCTCTTCAAGCCAATTCGCACGCAAAGGTTCATAGCGTTGCACCGAAGCGACCCAGGCGAGCACTGATTCTTCAAACGCCGCAAAATCCCTTTCCGGAGGCATCCAATTAACTTTACGCGCACTTTCCGACGCCGTATGCAACGACACCGCCGTTTCGCGTAAGCCACGCAGCGAAGACATCAAAAGCGTCGGGTCGTTTCCCGGCTGAACGCGAATCTGTTCCATCTTGCGCATGACGCGAGATTCTATAAACTTGTAATCCGAAAGCGTTTCACTGTATCGGTTATAGATTTCAACTTGTTGCTTTTGCGAAAAATAAAACAGAATGGTCAAGACCAAAGTCAAAAGCAAGACGCCCCACACCAAAGGGGTATTGATTCGGCTCTTTAAAATTTCCGAGATAGACTGAAAGCGATTCGCTACCATATTCCGAAATTACCTTTTTTCTAAGTTATAAACATGAGTAAACGCCAAAATCTCGTCCTTTTGACCCTCTGTGCAGCCCTTTTTTGCGCCTGTGGAGAACAAGATGTGCGCGAAACAGTGCATTACAACGGCATTCGAAAAAACAAAGTCGCTTACAAAGACGGCAAGCCTCACGGCGAGTTCAAGCGTTGGACATCGCACGGAGACCTCGCGGAATCCGGCATTTACAAAAACGGACTGCGGGAAGGCACTTGGACAGAATGGTTTACCGACGGCAAAGTGCAGGCCCAAGGCGAATACGAAAACGGCAAAAAGCAGGGCGAATGGAAAGGGTTCTTTCAAGACGGAACCGTCGCCTGGAAACACTTCTATCAAAACGGAGAACCCACAGGAACCTGGCTTGAATATTACGCAACGCCCGGAAACATCCGCACGGGCCGCCAAGAAAATTCCCTCAAAGAAATGAACTCCTGCTTCAAGAATTCCGCCACGGGCATCCGTGAAACATACGCCCCAAACGGAAAACCGATGCGTTTTGAAAACTGCAAGTTCGGCGTCTTGGAAGGCAAAGTCAAAAGCTTCTACCCGGGCGGATCCGTCGAATCCATCCTCGAATACAAACAGGGCGTCCTAGACGGCAAAGCGGAATTTTTCCGAGCAGCCGGAGGCTATTACAGAGATTTTCCGAAAGCGGGAAAAGCCTTCCTCACAGGCTTTTACAAAAACGGCATCCGGGATTCCGTCTGGACATACTTTGCCAAAGACGGTTCCGTGCAAAAGACGAGCGTTTTCCAAAACGGGAACGGCATCGCTTACGGTGAACTCGGAGAAAACGGCATCGACGCAGAAACCACTTTCGTCGCAGGCCTTGTACAAGATACACTTCGTTACAAGCTTCCCGGACGTAAACTGGACTTTGTCGAAATCTGGGACAAGGGCGAAAAGAAAGTGCTGCGTTCCTATTATGAAAATTCAGGGAAGCTCGCAAGCGAAGGAAACTTTGCAAACGGCAAGCGCAACGGATTTTGGAGAAACTGGTACGAGAACGGCAAAATCAAAGACAGCCTATTTTACAAGGATGACGCCCCGTTCGGAGAGCAGCTGTATTACGATTCCACAGGCAAGCTCTACATGCGAAAAAATCAGCTCGGCAAGAACGGCCCAATGGAAGTGAAATTTCAATAATTAAAATTCGTAGCGAAGAAAGAGTTCTGCGCGGTGGCCTGTTTCAAAGCCGAAGAGCGTCCCGCGATTCATCTCGTATCCAAAGCCATAGCCAAACGGCAGAGCCTTGAAAAAGTACGCGATTTCACCGCGCATCCGAAATCCCCAATACGCATCGTCCATTTTCTGGTAGCGATACATCAGGTTTTTATTCTGCGATTCGTTTACACGATGGCGGATCATAAAAACGTACGAAAGCTGCACCCCCCGTTTGACTTCAAACGAATAGAACGGCTTCCATATAAACGAAGCCTGACCGCCGATTTCATCTCCGGGCTGAAAATGATTCTTTTCAATGAAGGTATAATAGCCGAGAGAAGCTCCCAATAGCAAATGCTTTGAAAACGGATAAGCCGCCAAAGGTTCTATCGCAACACGCTGAAAGCGCTCGTTTTGACTTCCTTCTCCCGGGGCAAAGCGAAAGCTTGCGCTCAGACCAAAATAATCCACCGGAAAGAGCTTGAATCCCAAATAGGATTCGTTAAAACCGTTGACCCTTAAATCCAAAATCTCGTGTTGCTGTTCAAAATCCGCCACTTCATATTGCAACGAAATGAAACGATAAGAAACATCGCTATAAAGGCTAAAGCATTTGCAAAAAGCGACTTCTGTCAAAAAACGGACATCCGCACTATAAACATCATCGCGGAGTTCCACAATTCCGCCGAATGTAACGGACGTCCGCGGGGATGTCACCGGGCGCAACGCTTCCGTCGCATGCGATAAGACGCATGTTCCGAGCAACACTCCAAAAAGGATTTTGAACATTTTCGACGAGATGACCATTTGTCAAGAAATATAACAAGCTTTTTTAACATTCCATGCGTTTATTTCTACTTTACTAAGAATCGATGAGCAAAATACGGTACATACTTCTGCTTCTCTGCAGCCTGTTTTTCGTCCAATGCCTTTGGAACGAATCCGAGCTTGAGCCCAGCTATTTACCGCTCGACGACTCCGAATATCCGTATGCAGATTTGCCGCGCCTTGTCATTGAAACCGTTGACTTTCAGCAGATTCGAAACAAGGAAACCGAAGTCCCCGCCTACTTGCAAATCTACGGCAAGGACCTTCCCGAAAGCGATGTCAAATATTTAACGATCAAAGGCCGAGGAAATTCCTCCTTTGAAATGACCAAATACGGATACAAGCTTGAATTCGAAAACAAGGAATCCTTATTTGGAATGCCTCGAAATCGCGACTGGGCTTTGATCGCCGTCCATTGCGACAAGAGCTTTTTGCGCAATTACATTTCTTATCGCCTAGCCGAGCAACTCGGAGATGAATACGCCCCCCGGCTACGCTTTGTGGAGCTCTATTTGAACCGCGAATATTTGGGGCTTTACCAACTGACGGAAACCGTTAAAGTCGGAAAATTCAGAGTGAATATTCCTAAAAATGATTCCAGCTTCCTTTTTGAACGCACAACGACGGAATCCGACAAGGCCTCTTTTTATTCATCCTTCCAGCACCTGTTTGAAATTCATTCTCCCCAAAACGCAAACGAAGCATCCCTCTCTCTGCTGAAAGATCACATTTACGCTTTCGAAAATTTTATACAGACTAACGACGGATTGAATTTTGATTCCCTGCAAAAATGGATCGACGTCACGGACTTCGCCCGATTCCTTTTGATTCAGGAATTTGCCAAGAATCAAGACGGCAATCGCCGGAGCACCTATCTCACTTGGCAAAAAGATTCCGTCTTAAAAATGGGCCCCGTCTGGGACTTTGATCTGACTTATGGAGTCCATTTCCGCAAAGAAATTCCTCCGAGCGGATGGTACATTCGCAACTACGGTTGGAACAGATTCTTATTTAAAAACAAAGCGTATCAAAAAAAGGTGCGAGAATTCTGGGAAGATCACCATTCCACATTCGAATCGGTCCTGGATACGATAGATATTCTCTATCCGAAACTTCAAAAAGTGGCCAATAACGAATACAAACGTTGGCCCGTTTTAAAGGAACATTCCATTTGGCCCTTTTCAAAGGGTTATGACAGTTATACCGAATCCGTAGATTCCCTTAAAAGTTGGATTGTGCAGCGCATTGAATGGATGGAC